>URBB01000109.1 GCA_900545835.1 uncultured Collinsella sp.
AGATCATACTCTTGCAAATACCGCGATCGATGCCGAGCCTAGACAGCGAAAGACGCCATGCACCCGGAGCGCGCATCATGCGCAACACGATCATCGTTGCATTGGAGCAAATGGTCAGCGCCACTGCGATGCCACAGCCCAGCGCCTCCATATGCAACACAGCGACAAAGATGATATCCAGCA
Organism: uncultured Collinsella sp.; assembly: GCA_900545835.1. Classification (GTDB taxonomy): domain Bacteria; phylum Actinomycetota; class Coriobacteriia; order Coriobacteriales; family Coriobacteriaceae; genus Collinsella. Next base: position 184 of record URBB01000109.1, read on the forward strand.
CCACGTTAACCAGGCAGCCAGAGGCAATGATCACGGCGGGCCCGCGTGTGTCGCCCACGGCACGCAGCAGTGCGGTTCCCATATTAAGCAGCAGTGCCGCAACCATCGCGGCAAAATAACAGCGAGCATAGGCCACGCCCTCGGCCAATAGTTCATGCGGCGTGTTCATAAGCACCAGCATGGGCTCAACGAACACTATGCCAAGAATCGAGAAAACGATACCGCCCACCAGCGCAAGCGTCATGGCCGTATGGACCGAACGGCTCAGACGCTCATCATCGTGCTGGCCAAAAAACTGACCCGTGATAACGGCACAACCAGCGCCAACGCCAACGCAAAAGCCAATGCAGAGCTCGGTGAGGACCATCGTGGCTTGAATGCCGCCCAGCGCGAGCTTGCCGCCAAACTGACCGACAATATAGGTACCGATAAGCGTGTAGGCCTGCTGAAAAAACGAACTAAAAAAGATGGGAACGCACAGCGAAAGCAGCTGCTGCCAAATAACACCCTGCGTTACATCGATAGCCGTAGATTTCTTAGCCACACGCCCTCCCCACAAACGTACGTCATACAATAAAACGGAAATTTAAGACCAAAGCCAATACCAGCTTAGCACCGACCGATTTCGGCCGAAACGCCACAAACCAGAGCTCGGTGCGAAATATCTGCCTAGTGATACAGCCCCGGCTGGTAGTGGTACTCGTTGCTCACATGCGGGCACAGCTGCCAAAAGGCAACAGCACTTGCCGCGGCCACGTTGAGCGAATCGACCCCATGCGCCATCGGAATACGCACGGCGCGGTCGCAGCCTGCAATGGTCTTGGCGCCCAAGCCAGCACCCTCGGTGCCCATAAAGATTGCCAGGCGGTCAATCTCCTGGAGCGCGGGATCGTCCAACGACACCGAATCATCCGTCAACGCCATGGCGGAACACGAAAAGCCGGCATCGTGCAGCGCCGCCAGCCCATCATGCGGCCATACGCGCGCCTCACTGCCAATACGCGTCCACGGCACCTGAAACACGGTGCCCATGCTCACGCGGGCCGAGCGACGATACAGCGGGTCACAGCACGTAGGACTCACCAAAATGCCATCGACGTTCAGCGCAGCCGCCGAGCGGAAAATCGCGCCGACGTTGGTGTGGTCGACAATACCCTCAAGCACGCATACGCGCACCGGGCGCTCCCCCGCCGCCTCGACAACGCCGCCAAGGAACTCATCAACAGGAATCTGACGCGGGCGACGGAACGCCGCGAGCGCACCGCGCGTCACATTAAAGCCCGTCAGCTGCTCCATAAGCTCCATCGAGGCCACGAACACGGGAACCGGGCCCGCACCTTCGCGTACCGCTAGGCGCTCAAACAGCGGCATCATCTGGTCGAGCCAGCGTTCGCCCAAAAGAAAGCTCACCGGCTCGTATCCGGCGCGCACTGCACGCTCGATGACCTTGGCACTCTCGGCGATAAAAATGCCCTTCTGCGGCTCCAGCACGCAGCGAAGCTCACGCTCGGTCAGTCGCACGTAGGCATCGAGCCGCTCGTCCTCGAGCGAATCGATTCGCAGCACCTCAACGGCATCAGTCATAGCAGCCTGCCCGCACCTTTCTTTACAGCAGATCTATACCAAACGAGGCGACGCTAAGCGCCGCCCCATGCATTCAAATAACCCGATGATACCGTTCACGCCAGACGATTTACGCCTCAACGCGACGATACGTCACGAACTCATAATCGAGACCCTCGTCACCCTCGCCCGCGGCAATCGTGGCAACACCGCCACGCCTCGCAATCTCCCACGCGGGATCGGCATCCAGATCGGGAAAGTACGTATCCACGTCATGCACGCAATGGTTATGCGTAACCTCGGCCTCGACGCAATACGGCAAGAACTGTCGATACACCTCGCCGCCGCCGATCACCCACGCAACGGGTTCATCGGCTACCGCGACGAGCGCTTCGTCAACGCCATGCACCACGTCGACGCCCTCGGCAGCAAAGCTCTCGTCGCGGGTGAGCACGATATTACGGCGATTCTTGAGAGGACGCCCGCCGGGAAAACTCAACAGCGTCTTGCGTCCCATAATGACCGGGCAACCCTTGGTGCATGCCACAAAATGACGCATGTCGGCACGGTTGGACACGACCATGTCGCCCTCGCACCCAATACCCCAGTCATCGCACACGGCGACAATGGCAGAAAGCTTACACGTCATGCGCGTCACCTACACCGCGATGGGAATGTTCTTGACCTGCGGGCCGTGCTCGTAGCCCTCCACGATCAGGTCGTCGGTCGTAAACGCATAGAAATCGTGCACGTCGGGGTTCAGCGTTACCTTAGGCGCCGCAAACTGCGGGCGCTCGATAAGCTCACGGACGATATTGACATGACGGTCGTAAATGTGGGCATCGGCAATCACATGCAGCAGCTCACCGGGGATCATATCGACCGACTGCGCGACCATCATCAGCAAGATGGCGTACTGACAAACGTTCCAGTTGTTCGCGGCCAAAATGTCCTGGCTGCGCTGGTTGAGAATCATGTTGAGTGTGGGCTTATCGTCCTGCGGGCGCTGCGTGACGTTATAGGTCACGCTGTAGGCGCACGGATACAGGTGCATCTCGGACAGGTCGCTAAACACATAGGTGTTCGTCATAATGCGGCGGCTGTACGGCGTGTGCTTAAGATCGTACAGCACGCGGTCCATCTGGTCGAAATCGCCCTCGGCATAATGGCTCTTCTGGCCAATCTGATACCCGTAGGCCTTGCCGATGGAGCCGGTCTCGTCGGCCCACTCGTCCCAAATATGGCTGTTGAGGTCATGGACGTTATTGGACTTCTTTTGATAGATCCACAGAATCTCGTCCATCGCAGACTTAAGCGCCGTGCGGCGCAGGGTAAGCGCGGGGAACTCCTCGCGCAGGTCGTAGCGCGCCGTGACGCCAAAGTTTTTAATGGTATAGGCAGGGGTGCCATCCTCCCACACCGGACGGACCTTTTGGCCCTCGGTGGTGGTGCCATGGTCCAGAATATCGCGGCACATGGTTACAAACTGTTGATCAGCCTTGCTCATTGACCCTCCTGTCAGTCGCCTACAAGCGAGATTCATTGTAGCCCAGGCGCACGCAGCCCCACAGCCCAAACATAAGCCCTCATTTTCTGACATATGCCAGAAATTCCTTGCGCAAATCCGCACGTTCGCTATTCTATTGTTGACATATGTCAGATTTGGAGAGTGTATGGCTGGAAGACGCGAAAAACTGCGCCGCGTTGGGATCATCCCCGAATATCGCGGCTTTACCCCCGATGGCCTTGCCAGCGGAGACGCTATCGATATGACGGTCGATGAGCTCGAAGTACTGCGCCTGTGCGATCTGGAGGGCCTCAATCAGGAGGCCGTCGCCCTGCACATGGGTATCGCCCGCGCCACGGTGGCGGCAATCAGCAGTCGCGCGCATCGCAAGGTGGCAAACGCGCTGGTCAATGGACGGGCGATCGTCATCGAAGGCGGCAACATCGCGTACTCCCCAATCACCACGACGACGGCCGCATGGCCAGCAAAGGAGGTCGGCACCATGAGGGTGGCAACAACGTACGACAACGGCAACATCTTTATGCACTTTGGCCGCAGCGAGCAGTTCAAGATCTACGACATTCAGGACGGCAAGGTGCTCAACGAGCAGGTCGTAGGCACCGGTGGCACCGGCCACGGCGCCTTGGCGGGCCTGCTTGCCAACGGTGGCGTTGACACGCTCATTTGCGGCGGTATCGGCGGCGGCGCTATCAACGCGCTTGCCCAAGCCGGCATCACGGTCTATGCGGGCGCCCAGGGCAGCTGCGATGCCTGCGTCGAGGCCCTCATTGCCGGCACGCTCGCACAGAACGGCGAGGCCACCTGCGACTGCCATGGACATGACCACGAGCACACCCATGAGCATGGCGAGTCCTGCGGCTGTCACGGCCATCACGACCACGACGGACATGAGGGCTGCGGCTGCCACTAGCGGCACATACCCCGGCGCCAGCACGCTTCCGCGCGTGCGACAACCTGCGAACGAACGGCGAAGGCGCCTGGAGTACCATCCAGGCGGCCTTCGCCATACTCGACTCAACCAGCCGTTACTTCTTATTACGCATCTGCGCTTCCATCTGGCGCAGCAGGTCCATATCGGACTTGGGGCCGCCCGTACCCAGGCCGCCCATGCCGCCCAGGCCCATAGCGTCCAGGCCGGGGATATTGGGCATGCGCATCTTCTTGCCCTTCTCACCCTTCTTGCCCTTCTTGCCGCCGGCCTGCGCCTGATTGGCCATTGTGCGCATGCGGCCCATCATCTTATTCATCTCGCCCCACTGCTTCATAAGGCTGTTGACCTCGGTGGGGGTTACGCCGGCGCCCTTGGCGATACGCGCGCGACGCTGACCGTTGATGATGGAGGGACGCAGGCGCTCCTCCTTGGTCATCGACATGATAATGGCCTCGTTCTTGTCGAAGATGCCCTCGTCCAGGTTGCCGCCCATCTGGTTAAGCGCACGCTGGCCGCCGGGGAGCATGCCCAAGATACCCTTCATGCCGCCCATCTTCTTGACGGCCTTCATCTGGTCGAGCATGTCGTTCATGGTGAAGCCCTCGCGCAGCATACGCTCGGCAGCCTCGAGCTGCTCGGCGTCGGCTGCCTCCTGGGCCTTCTCGATGATGCCGACAACATCGCCCATGCCCAAGATGCGCTTGGCCATACGATCGGGATAGAACGGCTCCAGCGAATCGGGCTTCTCGCCCATGCTCACGAACTTGATGGGCTTACCGGTCACCTGGCGCACAGAAAGCGCGCCGCCGCCACGGGCGTCGCCGTCGAGCTTGGAGATGATCACACCGTCAAAGTCGGTGCGCTCAGCGAAGGTCGAGACGACGTTGACGATATCCTGGCCGGTCATGGCATCGACGACCATCAGCACCTGATCGGGCTTGACGGCCTTCTTGATGTCCACGGCCTCCTGCATCATCTGCTCGTCGATCTGCAGGCGGCCGGCGGTATCGACGATGACCACATCGCGCAGGTGGTCGACGGCCTCCTGAATGGCGCCCTTGGCGATGTCGACCGGGTGCTCGCCGTCACCGCGGAAGACCGGAACGCCAATCTCGCCGCCGAGCGTGGCCAGCTGGTCGGCAGCGGCGGGACGGTAGACGTCGCACGCGGCGAGCAGCGGGGAGCGGCCCTGCTTCTTGAGCAGGTAGGCCAGCTTTACGGCCGCCGTAGTCTTGCCGGAGCCCTGCAGGCCCACGAGCATGATGACATTGGGAATGCGGTTGCTAAAGACAAGCTTGCTCTCGGTGGAGCCGAGCATCTCGGTAAGCTCGTCGAGCACGATCTTGACGACGTTTTGCGCCGGCGACAGAGACTCCATGACCTCGGCGGTCATGCAGCGCTCCTTGGTCTTAGCGACAAACTCCTTGACGACCTTGAAGTTGACGTCGGCCTCGAGCAGCGCCATACGGATATCGCGCATGGCCGAGGTGATATCGGCCTCGGTCAGCTTGCCCTTGCCGCGCAGGCGGTCAAATGTGTCGTTGAGGCGATCGCTCAGAGAATCAAACACTAGTCACTCCTTAATTGGACTCGCCCACCAGGGCGCGGCAGAAATCTTTGGCATTGAACTCCTGCAGGTCATCGACCTGCTCGCCCACGCCGATGCGCAGGATGGGAAGCTTGAGCTTCTCGGCCACGGCCATGGCGATACCGCCCTTTGCCGTGCCGTCGAGCTTTGTCATGATAATACCGTCCAGGCCAAGCGCCTCGTTAAACTCGAGCGCCTGGTTGAGGCCGTTTTGGCCCGTTGCGGCATCGATCACGAGCACGACATAGACGGGCACGCCGCTTTTTATTGCCATGATGGTCTGGAAGATCTGGCTTTTATCGCTTATCGCACCGAACGGGCAGTTTACAAGGCACTGTCCGCAGGAGGTGCATTTTTTGTAGTCTATCGCTGCGCGGCCGAGCTCGTCCTTGCCGATGGCCGCAATGCCGCAGGCCTTCTTGCATGGGCGCTCCTGACGGATGATCGCCGAGAAAGAGCAAGCGTCCATACATCTGCCGCAGCGCACGCACTTGTCGGTGTCGATATGTGCATGTCCGTCTACCTTGCTGATCGCCTTTTTGGGGCATATCTCGATGCAGGGGTGCTCGATGCCTGTCTCTTATACACATCTGACGCTGC
>URBB01000110.1 GCA_900545835.1 uncultured Collinsella sp.
TAGGATAGGTGGGCGCCAAGGCGGACAAGAACTGGCCGAGCGAAAACACGGCCAAAACGCCCAGCAGCATCCGCTTGAACTCAAAGCGCGAGGCAAACACCATGAGTGGCAGCGACAGCAGCATGACACCCCAGGCGTAGACCGAAATCATGATGCCTGCCTGGGCCTCGGTGAGCGAGAACGATGCGGCAATATCAGTCAGAAGGCCAATGGGCATGAACTCTGATGTGTTGAACACGAACGAACAGCAGGCAAGCCCGATAAGCGGGAGCCACTGCTTGAGCGAGATGCCATCTTGTCTTGCCTGAGTCATGTAGGAACCCCCTCCGATTGTCTTGAGCGATGGGCGATTATATAGCAACGGCCCCGCATCCGTCAGCAACAGATGCGGGGCCGTAATCAACTCAATACACAGAGGTTGCGCCATCAATAAATAACTAAGCCAGCCCCAGCAATATGCCCGCCGAATGCACGACAAACGCCACGATCCAGGCGACCGTCACCTGAAACGCGAACACGGCCACGGCATAGCGCGCGCCCAACTCGCTCTTGACGGCGCCGATTGCCGCTACGCAGGGCGGGTACAGCAGCGTAAAGACCAGGAACACGTAGGCGGTAAACGGCGAAAACATGGTCGACAGCGCCGCGGGCGACGTTGCGCCCAAAAGCACCGTGAGCGTCGAGATGACGCTCTCCTTGGCAATGAGTCCGGTGACGAGCGCCGTCGACGCACGCCAGTCGCCAAAACCGAGTGGGGCCAACACCGGCGCGATGATGCTACCCAGACCGGCAAGCAGACTCTGCGACTGATCGGCGACCACATTAAAGCGGATATCGAACGTCTGGAGGAACCAGATGACCACGGTGGCGGCAAAGATAATGGTAAAGGCCTTGGTAATAAAGTCCTTGGCCTTATCCCATGCCAGCATCACCGTCGTCTTGACGCTCGGCAGGCGGTAATTGGGAAGCTCCATGATAAACGGCACCGGGTCGCCCTTAAATGCCGTGCGGTTGAGCACCAGGGCGGCAATGCAGCCGACCACGATACCAATCAGATAGAGCGAGACCATGGCGGGAACTGTCGCCTGCGGGAAGAATGCCCCGCACAGCAGACCGTAGACCGGCAACTTGGCCGAACAGCTCATGAACGGCGTGAGCATGACCGTCATCTTGCGGTCGTGCTCGGATGGGAGCGTACGGGTCGACATGATAGCCGGCACGGTGCAGCCAAAACCGACGAGCATAGGCACGAAGCTGCGGCCCGACAGGCCAAAGCGACGCAGCACTTTATCCATGACAAAGGCCACACGCGCCATGTAGCCGGAGTCTTCCAGAATGGAGAGGAACAAGAAGAGCACGACGATAATCGGCAGAAAGGTCAGCACGCTGCCCACGCCCGTAAGCACGCCGTCGACAGCCAGCGAGCGCACTACGTCGTTGGTACCGAACGCCTTGAGGCCCGCATCGGCCGAGGCGATGATGGCAGCGATACCGTCCTCCATAAGTCCCTGCAACGCCGCGCCGATCACGCCAAACGTCAGCCAAAAGACGAGGCCCATAATCACCAGGAACGCCGGAATGGCTGTGTAACGACCTGTCAGGATGCGGTCAATCTTGACGGAGCGCACGTGCTCGCGGCTCTCATGCGGCTTAACGACGCAACGCCCACACACGTCGCCGATAAAGCTAAAGCGCATATCGGCCAGCGCGGACAGGCGGTCGGTGCCAGCCTCGCCCTCCATCTGGGTAATGATGTGCTCGATGGCGTCGAGCTCGTTGCGGTCCAGGTGAAGCGCCTCGGTTACCAGCTCATCGCCCTCGACCAGCTTGGTCGCCGCAAAACGCACGGGGATGTGCGCCGTCACGGCATGGTCCTCGATCAGGTTAGCAATACCGTGGATGCAGCGATGCAGCGCACCGCCGTCCGGACCGTCGGGCGCGCAAAAGTCCAGGCGACCAGGGCGCTCGCGAAAGCGCGCCACGTGCAGGGCATGATCCACCAGCTCGCCGATGCCCTCGTTGCGGGCAGCGCTAATGGGGACAACGGGCACGCCCAACAGGCTCTCGAGCAAGTTGACGTCCACGGCGCCGCCGTTGGCCGTCACCTCATCCATCATGTTGAGCGCGATGACCATGGGGCGGTCGAGCTCCATGAGCTGCAGTGTCAGGTACAGGTTGCGCTCGATGTTGGTGGCGTCAATGATGTCGATGATGGCGTCCGGACGCTCGTCGAGGATGAACTGACGGCTCACGACCTCCTCGCCTGTGTACGGCGACAGGGAGTAAATGCCGGGCAGGTCGGTAACGTTCGCCTCGGGATGGTTACGGATGGTGCCATCTTTGCGGTCGACCGTCACGCCGGGAAAGTTACCGACGTGCTGGTTGGAGCCCGTCAGCTGGTTGAATAACGTGGTCTTGCCGCAGTTTTGGTTGCCGGCGAGGGCAAAGTGCAGCGGCGCGCCCTCGGGCACGGCCGTCTTTGCCGCACGGGGCGAATACGTCCCCTCGCCCAGCGCCGGATGCTCCGTCGTGCCGATTGCGGCGTTAGCGCGCGGACCTGTATCGGTGTCGTGAATACCCACGAGCTCGATGCGAGCGGCATCGTCCTTACGCAGTGTCAACTCGTAGCCACGCAGGCGGATCTCGAGCGGGTCACCCATGGGGGCGTACTTCATCATGGTGACTTCGGTGCCCGGCGTTAGACCCATGTCCAAAATATGCTGTCGGAGTGCCTGATCGTCCGATGCCACCGATGCGACAACGGCGTCCTTTCCAATCTCGAGTGTATCGAGCTTCACGTCCGTGTTCCTCCCCCGGCGCCCACAGGGCGTTGCATTTAGTTTACCTTGGCTAACAGTTCGCCTTGGCTAACCATTTTTACCCATGCATGATAGCGCGAACATACGACGATGTTCAATCGCCAGATTGGCGCAGGGGGAACGGGTAGGAGAGTTCAGGGCCATAGTTTCCCAATGAGGCCTCTAGGGGAAACTGCGTCCCAGAATTCTGGCTCGAAACGGGATATGGTTTCCCAAACAGGCCTCTTGCGGAAAATGCATCCCGGAATCCCCACTCGAAACGGGACGCACTTTCCCAGTCGAGGCCCTATGGGAAACTGCGTCCCACCTTGAAGGGGGGACTGGGATGCAGTTTCCGAACGGGACATCAAAAACGAAGTTGCGGTGGAATAGTTCCTGGATGGACTGGTTGATGCCCCAGATAGGAACTATTTCACCGCAAGTTATTGAAGGGCTGGGATGCCGAGACTCTTACAGATGGCGCCCGAGGAAGCGGAAGGCCAGGCGGATCCAGGGACGGACGGAAACCTGCTTGTCCTCGTTGTCGACCGCGGTGTTGGCGTTGCCGAGCGAAAGGCCGTGACCACCCTGGTCGAAGACGTGCATCTCGCATGCAACGCCCTCCTCGGCCATGCGCTGCGCAAACGGGTAGACCTGCGCGATCGGCGCCGTCTTGTCGTCGGACACGCCCCACACAAAGGTCGGTGGCATCTGACGCGAAACATGCGTGGTGGGGCAGATGTCGGCCAGATGCTCGTCAGTTGCCTCGCCGCCCGTCACCATCGACAGGTAGTCGTTGAGCAAATCGCGCCCCGTCTTGCCGCCCGTCTTGGGCACACGCAAGTCAATGCGCGGATCGCGCGTCTGCATGTCGCGCACATAGGCAAAGTCGAGCAATGGATAGCCCAGCACCACGGCATCGGGACGAATGTCGTCCGGACGCGCCCCGGCAAGTGCCGCAAAGGGGCCGGTCTTCCACTGTGTTGCCAGCGAGGCGCAAATCATGCCGCCAGCAGAAAAGCCCACGACGCACACGCGCTTAGGATCGACATGCCACTCGTCGGCGTTGGCGCGCACCGTGGCGACCATCTTGGCAAGATCTGCCTGGGGGTGCGGAAAGCTCACGTCACCCGTAGAACTCGTGACATAGTTGAGCACAAAGGCCTGGTAACCGTGATCCAAAAACGCAAACGCCACAGGATCCTGCTCATGCGGAGCGATATGCGTAAACGCACCTCCGCCACAGATAATCACCGCGGGGCGGCGGCCATTCGGTTTATCGGGCAACGGCTCGGCACCCAAATACGTAAACGTCGCCGGATAATCCTCGGTCGGCTCCTCGCCCCACAGCGCATGGTTCTCGACAATCATATGTGCTCCCTTCGCGCAAATTATGTGCCCTTGTTTTTCGCCTTCAAGCGTACCCCACTTGAACCCGTGGCGCAGAAACACTCCGGCAATAAGTTTCCCTTCAACTGATATATCACATAATCCCAGTTCAGAGGTATCGTTGAGCAGCGTAGAATAGGGGCGTTGACCAAGCCGCGAAACACATGTGAAACGTTTCCGGCAAACCAAACGCGCGATATGCGCCTATTTAAGTTGGAGGCAACTATGGGTCTGCTCGATTCGCTTAAGTCCACCTTCACCTCGACCGGCGAGGCGTCCGTTCCGCCCGCAGCAAGCTTCGCTACCCGCGAAGGCGTCATCTATGCCCCCGTCAACGGCGTGCTCGTCAACCTGAACGAGGTTCCCGACGAGACGATCGCCTCGGGCATGCTTGGCCAGGGCTATGGCATCGAGCCCATTACCGGCACCATCTATGCGCCCGCCAACGGCCGCATCGGTGCCACCACTGTCACCAACCACTCCATCGGCATGATCACCGAGGACGGCCTGCGCGTGTTCATCCATGTTGGCCTGGGCACCGTGGAAATGAACGGCAAGGGTTTTGCCCGCTTTGTCGAGATGGGCGATGTGGTCAAGGCAGGCCAGCCGCTCATCAGCTTCGACCGCGAGGCCATTAAGGCCGCTGGTCACGAGGACATCGTGACCGTCATCGTCTCCGAGCTCGATCGTCTTAAGAGCATCGACCATGTCGGCGAGTCTGGAACGCTTATCGGCGGCAACCCGCTCGTCAAGCTGGGCGACCCGCTGCTGGTTGCCAAGACCAAGTAGCCAGGCCCCGCGCCACACAGCCAAAAGGCACCTCGTCAAGCGCCCACGACCATTTGGCCGCGGGCGCTTTTCGTTTGAAAAACCATCCCGCCAATGCTTTATCTGTATAGCTCAAATGAGCCGAGCTGCTAGAATATCGAACTGTATGGATAACTATCATTCAACCGTTATGGGAGGATACGTGAACCGCACCAAAATCGCGCAGCTCTATGCCGATGCCGAGTCGCTCGGCGGCCAGACCGTCACCGTCGCCGGCTGGGTCAAGTCCGTCCGCGACATGAAGAACTTTGGCTTCGTTACGCTCAACGACGGCAGCTGCTTCCGCGACCTGCAGGTCGTCATGAACCGCGAGGCACTCGACAACTACGACGAGATCGCCCATCAAAACGTCTCGGCCGCACTCATTTGCACCGGCACCGTCAAGCTGACCCCCGATGCGCCCCAGCCTTTCGAGCTTTCTGCCACCTCCATCGAGGTCGAGGGCACGAGCGCCCCGGATTACCCGCTGCAGAAGAAGCGCGCAACCGTCGAGTTCCTGCGCACCCAGCAGCACCTGCGCCCGCGCACCAACCTGTTCCGCGCCGTGTTCCGCATCCGCTCTGTCGCGGCTGCCGCCATCCACCGCTTCTTCCAGGAGCAGGGCTTTGTCTACGTCAACACCCCCATCATCACCACGAGTGACTGCGAGGGCGCCGGCGAGATGTTCCGCGTGACCACGCTCGACCCCAAAAATCCGCCCCTCACCGAGTCCGGCGAGGTCGACTGGAGCCAGGACTTCTTTGGCAAGCATGCAAGCCTCACCGTGTCCGGTCAGCTCAATGCCGAGAACTTTGCCATGGCCTTTGGCGACGTGTACACCTTTGGCCCCACCTTCCGTGCCGAGAACTCCAACACCACGCGCCACGCCGCCGAGTTTTGGATGATCGAGCCCGAGATGGCCTTTGCCGACCTTAACGACTACATGGATAACGCCGAGGCCATGCTCAAGTATGTCCTCAAGGACGTCATGGCCACCTGCCCCGACGAGCTCAATATGCTCAACAAGTTTGTGGACAAGGGTCTGCTCGAGCGCCTGGACCATGTCGCCAACTCCGACTTTGCCCGCGTTACCTACACCGAGGCCGTCGAGATCCTGGAGCAGGCAGTCGCTGCTGGCCACCAGTTTGATTACCCCGTCAGCTGGGGCATCGACCTGCAGACCGAGCACGAGCGCTTCCTGACCGAGGAGCACTTTAAGCGCCCGACCTTCGTGACCGACTACCCGGCCGATATCAAGGCGTTCTACCTGTCTCTTATACACATCTGACGCTGCCGACGACGGAGAGAGTGTAGAT
>URBB01000111.1 GCA_900545835.1 uncultured Collinsella sp.
CTCCCAAACATTTATGCGGGGTGCGTCGTTTTCTATTGACATTGTATCCCGAATCGCCCCGCCGATCCGGGACATTTTGAAAACGTAAATGCTGGCTTATGCACGAAAGAAATCTCGTTAATTCCGAAAATTATGTATAATTCCAATTTAAACTGGAATCAAACGAAAACGATGGAAATGAACGAAGCGCTAATCTACTTACAAGAAGCACTAGGCCTTTCCGCCAAGACCAAAACTTGGCCTGGATCCGCACGCTTGCCGCTGCATCTGCGGGCGATTGAGGTCCGCGCTGTTGACGCAAACGGTTTTTCGTTTTTGCTTGCAAGTTTGCCTACAGGCGTCGGGCTTCCCGAGGCTAAGAGAGTCTATAGTCAGCTAGCCTTGCGCGCGGAGACTCCTGTTGTCGTTTCGTTTCCCGATGCCGATGCGCGTCAGCGCAAAGCATTGGTCGCACAAGGGATTCCCTTTGTCTGCCCAGGTAGACAGGCTTTTCTTCCATTTATGGGCACAGCCTGCACGGAGAGGGGCGGTGCCCGCTTTCGCAATCACGCGACCAAGATGTCACCCAACGCACAGGCTGCCGCAATCTGGGGAGCGGCCCAGGAGCCATATCGCCCCTATGACCTTTGTCGTGCGCTTGGGATCTCGGCAAGCCGTGCGAGTGAGGCCATAACCGAGCTTGTCGACAGGGGACTCGCGAGGCGCGAGCGTTGCGAGCGACGTGTCGTCGTGCTCCCTGTCGCCGTTGATATTCTGCTCAGTGATCACATGGCAGAGCTCTCCTCGCCTGTCTCGAAGGTCTGTTTTGCAAGGAAGACGCCGCAGATCGACTATCTTGTTGACGCCGGGGAGACGGCGCTCGCTGCGCGTTCAATGCTCGCTGCACCGGGCATGGAACAAAAGGCCGTCTTAAGAAGTGCATGGCGTCAACTGAGCGACCTCGAAGTCGCAGACGGGGAGTTGCCGGATAACGAAACGGCGTTGATCCAAGTGTGGCGCTATGCGCCCGTGTTTGCCGACTCCTCCCGCGTCGATGACATTTCACTTGCGCTATCTTTGGCGGCAATCGACGATGAGCGAATTCAGCTCGAAGTCGATCGCATGTTTGGAAAGGAATATCCATGGCAAGAAGCGCTGTAGAAGGTCTCCAAGAATTCGAACCGTAGGCGGCGTTTCGGTCCTAGCTGCGTTTTCCGGCGTGGAAGCTCGCTAATCGGCTATTATTTGTTTAGACAACTTGAGTTGTAAGGGAGTGACCGGTGATGGTGCAGGGCGCCAAACATATGAAGAGCAATAACGCCGCGGCCAACGGCGGCTCAAGCCCTCAGCCCAAACCTCAACCAAAGCCCAAGCGCCGTCGCAAGCGGCTGCCGCGCTGGGCCGACCGGCTCATCACCATCGTCATCATCCTTATTGGCGTGGGCCTTATGACCTGGCCGTGGATCTTGGACCGGCTCGAAGCCTCGGGCGTGTTCAACCAGATCAGCACCGTGTCCAGCACCGTGGACGCGCTGTCTACCGAGGAGCGCGAGCGCATCCTGCTCCAGGCGCGCTCCTTTAACGAGCGGCTGGCGGGCGAGGCCACCGAGCTTCCCGCCGACCAGATCGAGCCCTACGCTCAACAGCTCATCTTTGACCGCGACCCCATGATGAGCTGGGTCGAGATCCCCTCCATCGGCGTGAGCATGCCCATCTACCACGGCACGAGCGAAGAAGTCCTTATGGCGGGCGTCGGCCACCTGGAGGGCACGAGCCTGCCGGTGGGCGGCACATCGACGCATTGCGTGCTCACCGCGCACTCGGGCATGCGCAACCTGAGCATGTTCGACGACATCCACTCGCTGGAGCCCGGCGACCTGGTACTGCTGCACACCATGAACAAGACGCTCGCCTACAAGATGGTGGACTCCGAGGTCGTGCTGCCCGAGGAGATGGAGTCACTGACCATCGAGCCCGGTGCCGACAAGGTGACGCTCGTCACCTGCACGCCCTACGGTGTGAACGACCATCGCCTGCTGGTGCATTGCGTGCGCACCAAGTACAACAAGAAGGACGTCGACAAGCAAAAGTCGCTGGCCGGCCGCCACTGGGGCAAGCGCGAGTTCGCCGTGCTTATCGTGGTCGTGGCCATTGTGCTGTTGCTGCTGGACATCGTGATCCACGCGGTCCGCAAGCGCCGCAAGGCCAAGGCCTCGGCATAGGACATCGTTCAGAACCACCATAATGGGGGCAGGCACCTTTGTGGTGGTCGGGGCTTCCAAACCATCACAACATTCGATGAAAATCGCGATTTTGACGATAAACGTCGAATGTTGTGATGGTTTTCGTTGCAGGCGAGACGGTCTTCGTTGCGGGCGCGACGGTTTTCGCTGTGGACGGTGCGGTTTCGCTGCAGAACCGCCGACTCGCGCCCTGCCAACCGCCGTCCTCGTTACGTTTTCGCTGCATTTGGGTAAAGCACCTGCTCCAAGCGGCGTTGCCTTGTATACTAGAGCGGTTTATCTGTTATGCGGAAGGGAGCGCCTATGGCACTCAGCGAGAAAGACGTGCGCGGCATCGCCGAGTACGCAAAGATCGCACTGACCGATGACGAGCTCACCCAGATGACGTCTTACATGAACGACGCCGTCCAGATGCTCGAGCCCGTCCTGCAATATGACTTGCCCGACGTGGAGCCCACGTTCCATCCCATCGGAAGCCTGTCCAACGTGATGGGCGATGACCTGCGCGAGCCCGAGCGCGACCTGCCGCTCGACGTTGCGCTCGAAAACGCCGGAAGCGCGCGCGACCGTTACTTCCGCGTGCCGTCCATTTTGGGAGAGGGGGAGAGCGAGTAATGGCGCTAAGCTTCGATTCCCTTACCGCCGCCCAGATTGCTGCGGGCGTTGCCGCCGGCGACTTTACCGCTACCGAGGTGGCCCAGGCCTCCCTTGCCGCCATCGAGGCGCGCGAGGACGGGGTCCAGGCATTCCTGCAGGTGGCGCCCGAGCTTGCGCTCGAGGCCGCTGCGCGCGTGGATGCCGACCGTGCCGCGGGCAAGCCGCTGCCCCCGCTTGCGGGCGTGCCGCTTGCCATCAAGGACAACATGAACCTTGTGGGCACGCGCACCACCTGCGCTTCCCGCATGCTCGAGAACTACCAGAGCGTCTACACCGCCACCTGCGTCCAGCGCATGCTCGATGCCGGCTGCCTGCCCATGGGCAAGGCTAACATGGACGAGTTTGCCTTTGGCAGCTCTACCGAGAGCTCTGCCTTCCACCGCACCAACAACCCTTGGGATACCGAGCGCGTGCCCGGCGGTTCCTCGGGCGGCTCCGCTGCCGCCGTCGCTGCGGGCGAGGTCGCGCTCTCGCTGGGCTCGGACACCGGCGGCTCCATTCGCCAGCCGGCGTCGCTGTGCGGCGTGGTGGGCTTTAAGCCCACGTATGGTGCCGTGAGCCGTTACGGCGTGGTTGCCTTTGGCTCATCGCTCGACCAGGTGGGCCCCTTTGGCCGCACGGTCGAGGATGTCGCGCTGGCCATGAACGCGCTTACCGGTGCGGGCCACGATCCGTACGACTGCACCAGCCAGGATTGCGCCGTCGACTTTACCGAGCATCTCAACGACAGCATCGAGGGCAAGCGCGTGGGCATCATCCCTGCGTTTATGGAGGCCGAGGGCCTGACGCCCGAGGTCAAGGCCGCTGTTCAGCGCGCCGCC
The DNA here is from genome assembly GCA_900545835.1 of uncultured Collinsella sp. Classification (GTDB taxonomy): domain Bacteria; phylum Actinomycetota; class Coriobacteriia; order Coriobacteriales; family Coriobacteriaceae; genus Collinsella. The sequence goes on from URBB01000111.1 coordinate 3,701, forward strand.
CAGGAGCTGCAGAACCAGGGCGCCGAGCTGGTCGAGGTCGACCTGCCGCACCTGGACGCCGCTATCGCCGCCTACTATGTCATCGGCCCGGCCGAGGCATTCTCCAACCTAGCCCGCTTCGATGGCATTCGCTACGGCTATCAGGAGGAGGGCTGCGCCAACCTGTCCGACCAGAGCTCGCTGTCGCGCGCCCACGGCTTTGGCGCCGAGGCCAAGCGCCGTCAGATGCTCGGCGCCTACCTGCTGAGCTCGGGCGTGTACGACAAGTACTACTACGCAGCGCAAAAGGCCCGCACGCTCATCACGCAGGACTACGACGCCGCGTATGCCAAGGTGGACACCATCCTCATGCCCGCTTCGCCGCGCACGGCCTTTAAGTTTGGCGAGATCAGCGACCCCACGCAGATGTACCTCTCCGACCTGTACACCATCTCGCTCAACATTTGCGGCAACGGCGGTATCTCGGTGCCGCTGGGCCTGGGCGAGGATACTCAGCTGCCCGTTTCTGCCCAGCTGGTGGGTCCGGCCTTTAGGGACCGTCAGCTGCTCACGTTTGCCCGCGCCTTGGAGCGCGGCTTTGCCGATGCCGCCACGGGTGCGCCCGTGCTTTCCGTCGCGCCCGATTTTGCCGGGAAGGGAGGCGAGCTGTAATGAAGGAGCTTTCCGAGGTCCTGCAGGATTGGGAGGCCGTGATCGGCCTGGAGATCCATACCGAGCTCACCGCACTCGATACCAAGATGTTCTGCAACTGCAAGCTCAGCCACGATGACGAGCCCAATGCCAACGTGTGCCCGGTGTGCCTGGGCCTGCCCGGCGCCCTGCCGGTGCCCAACAAGCGCGCCATCGAGAGCATCGTCAAGGCAGGTCTCGCCACCAACTGCGAGATTCAGCGCCACTCGATGTTCTACCGCAAGCACTACTTCTATCCCGACATGGCCAAGAACTTCCAGACCACGCAGGGTCCGGTCGCCTTTGCCATGTACGGCCATCTGGACCTGGACGTGACCGGTCGCGGTGCCGCCGAGCGCCCCGACTGCGCGTTTGGTGAGGCCGAGGCCCAGAGCCTGGCGAGCGCTTCGGCCAACGCCGAGGGCCTGTCCACGTCCATGACGTCGACCATGCGCGAAGGCAACCAGCGCGCCGGCCACCTGGCCAGCTACGACGCGTCCAACCTGCAGATGCCCGAGCGCCGCGAGGACGGTTCCTACACGGTGCCCATTCGCATCCTGCGCATCCACATGGAGGAGGACGCCGCCAAGATGGTGCACGTGGGCGGTGCCGAGGGCCGCATTACCGCCGCGGCCGAGTCGCTCGTTGACTACAACCGCTGTGGCACGCCGCTGATCGAGCTCGTTACCGAGCCCGACCTGCGCACGCCCGAGGAGGCTCGCCTGTTTATGGAGAAACTCCGTCGCATTTTTGTGACGCTGGGCATTTCCGATTGCTCCATGGAGAAGGGTTCCATGCGCTGCGACGGCAATGTGTCGCTGCGCCGCCGCGGCGAGACCAAGCTGGGTACCAAGACCGAGCTCAAGAACCTCAACTCGTTTAAGAGCCTGCATGACGGCCTTGCCTACGAGATCTGCCGTCAGGCCGAGGTGCTCGAGGAGGGCGGCATCATCTACCAGGAGACCCGCCACTGGGAGCCCAGCCGCAAGCGCACCGTGGTCATGCGTGTGAAGGAGACGGCCGACGACTATCGTCTGTTCCCCGATCCCGACTTGGCGCCGTTCGATTTAGACGACGAGTTTATCGACCGTTGCCGTGGCGAGATTCCCGAGCTGCCCGATGCCAAGCGCGCCCGTTTTGAGGCCGACTTTGGCATTAAGGCGGCCGATGCCGAGCAAATCGCCGGCGACCCGGAGTTTGCCGAGTTCTTTGAGGCCGCCGCTGCCGGTATGGCCGGCAAGGAGGCCCAGACGGTCGCAAATCTGCTGGTCAACGAGATGATCGCCTACCTTAAGGGCGCGGGCGTGTCGCTCGCCGAGTCTGGCATCGCGCCGGCTCAGGTGGCGGCTCTTGCCAAGCTGCTGGCGACCGATGCCATCAGCTCCAATCAGGCGCACGAGGTCTTTGAGGCCATGGCCCAGACCGGCGACGACCCTAACAAGATCGTCGACGAGCGTGGTATGCGTCAGGTGAGCGATGCCGGTGCGTTGCAGCCGATCGTGGACGAGGTGCTGGCAAACTGTGCCGATCAGGCGCAGCAGTATCGTGACGGTAACCAGAAGGTCATCGGCTTTTTGGTGGGCCAGTGCATGAAGGCGAGCCGCGGCAAGGGCAACCCGAAGCTCTTCAACGAGTTGCTGAGAACGTCGCTCTCGTAAGCGGGAACCCGGGAGCTCCGGCCGTTCGGGTCAGGTGGGCTGATAGAAAGATGGTGACGGAGGCGCAAGTAGCGCCTCCGTCTTTTGAATGTGATGAAAGTGTGGCGAAACGAGCTTAAAACTTCCGTAAATGTGATAAACATCACGTTTTCCATGGGGTAAAATGTG
>URBB01000112.1 GCA_900545835.1 uncultured Collinsella sp.
CGAGATAGGCTCCGGTCTCGTGGGCTCGGAGATGTGTATAAGAGACAGGCTCACGCTTCCCGTCGCGCTCGCTGCAGCTGGCGTACTTGCCGAGATCTTCCGTGCCGGCGTCAACGCCGTGCCGCGCGGTCAGGTCGAGGCAGCCCAGGCACTCGGTCTCTCCAAGGCCAAAATCACCTTTAAAATCGTGTTGCCGCAGGCTATTCGGTTTATCATTCCGTCCTTGATTTCGCAGCTTGTGGTCGTAGTCAAGGACACCACCGTTGCCTACGTGGTGAGCTACCCCGACCTCATGCAAAACGCCCGCGTGCTCATTACCAACTACGACGCCCTCGTGTCGGTCTACCTGGTTATCGCGGTCATCTACATCCTCATCAACGTCGCGATTAACAAGGCCGCTGTCTACGTTTCGCACAAGACCGGCGCGACCATCATCCGCTAACGCTTTACCATTTCGAATCATAAGGAGCCGAGCACCATGGCACAGAGCATCTCTTCCACCGGCAATCAGCCGCTGATCGAGCTCAGGCACGTCGATAAGCACTACGGCGATCTGCACGTTCTCAACGACATCAATCTCTCGGTCGACCGCGGCGAGGTCGTCGTTGTGATCGGACCCTCGGGCTCGGGCAAGTCGACCATGTGCCGAACCATCAATCGCCTGGAAACCATCGACTCAGGCGAGATCCTCATCGAGGGCGAGCCCCTGCCGCAGGAAGGCAAGGATCTCGCCCGCATGCGTGCCGAGCTGGGCATGGTATTTCAGCAGTTCAACCTGTTTGCACATATGACCGTACTGCAGAACGTCATGCTGGGACCGGTCGATGTGCTGGGCGTCTCCAAGGAGGAAGCTCGTGAGCGCGCCATGGACCTGCTGGGCCGCGTGGGCGTTGCCGAGCAGGCCGATAAGGTGCCCGCACAGCTCTCGGGCGGCCAGCAACAGCGTGTAGCCATCGCACGTTCGCTTGCCATGCAACCCAAGGCCATGCTTTTTGACGAGCCCACGAGCGCGCTGGACCCCGAGATGATCAACGAGGTGCTCGAGGTCATGGTCCGTCTGGCCCAGCAGGGCATGACGATGATCGTCATCACGCACGAGATGAACTTCGCCCGCCGCGTGGCCGACCGCGTCGTGTTTATGGCCGACGGCCAGATCGTGGAAACCGGCACACCCGACGAGTTCTTCGACCACCCCAAGACCAAGCGCGCCCAGGACTTCCTCAACTCCATTAAGGGCCACTAGCCCAATTGCCACGCGGGCAAATTCATCAGTAACGTTTGTCCCGCGCCACCCCTGTGCCATGTCCACCCGGATTCGAAAGCCGCACCCATGATCGGAACCCGCACCTCATCGTCCTACACTCCGCACGTCGACGTCGATCCCGCTGACCGCCCGCTTATCCTGGTAGCACCACGCTGGGAAGAAGCGAAGCCCTATTTGAGCGAGACGCTCTCCCCCAACGAGGAGATTGCGAGCGTATTTGTCGACGCCATTCTTGCCGCCGGCGGTCTGCCGCTGCAGATGTCCATTACCGAAGACGTCGACGTTATCCGTCATTACGTGGAAATCGCCGACGGCATCGCCATTCCCGGCGGCCCCGATGTCAATCCCAAACGTTGGGGCGATGATCGACCCTACGACCCCACCCTCTGCTGCGAGATCCGCGATAGTTTTGAGTTTAAGCTGGTCAGCGAGGTGCTCCGTGCCAAAAAGCCGCTCTTTACCACCTGCCGCGGCACGCAGCTGCTCAACGTCGCTACTGGCGGCACCCTGTGCATGGACGTGCCGAGCCTGGGTGCGCGCGAGGGCCGCACGCAGTGGCGCCATACCCACGTGCTCAACGACCCCGTGCATCCCGTCGAGGTCGTGCCGGGCTCGCTGCTGGAGCGCGCACTTGGCGGGCACAGACTGATCCAGACCAACTCGGCACATCACTGCTGCGTCAACCGTCTGGGTAAGAGCACACGCTTGGTCGCCAAGGCAACCGACGGCGTTCCCGAGTGCATCGAAGTCGAAGGCCAGCCTTTCTGCCTGGGCGTGCAATGGCATCCCGAGTACACCTGGCAGACGCTCGAGACCGACTTTAACCTGTGGAAGTCGTTTGTCGAGGCAGCGGCAAAGGTTAAGCAGGCCCGTTAATTCACGGACAGCACAACACAAAAGGGCACCTCGCCGACCACATGGCCCGGCGGGGCGCCCTTTTACCTATATGTGGCCGGAGCACACAGCCCAAGGCCCGCAAGCCCTTATTCAGCCGCTTCGCGCAGGGCCGACATCGTAGCCGCATATTGCTGCTGCAGCGCATGCATTCCCTCACGAGCGCCGTCAACGGCATCGGCGCCGCGCAGCGCCTCGGTCACCACGACCGCCGGCTCGTACAGATTATCGAATCCCAGGTTCTGGCTCACGCCCTTGAGCGTATGCGCTGCCATAAACGCGCTCTCGGCGTCTCCTGCCGCCATGGCAGCCTCCAGCTTGTCCATGCTCTCGTCATCCAAAAACTTGAGGGCAAAGCGGGCAAGCATTTCCTCACCCATCAGCCGAGCGCACGCGTCATCATAATTGGCGCCAATCTTCTCATACGCCTCACGCATGGAAATCATGGGTTAAAAACTCCTTTGGTCAAACTAAATCGTGGGAAACGCGACGACGTCGGCGGGGCGTGCCAACGTCTCGGCAATTTGGTCTTGCACCTCGAGCAGGCAATCGAGCAGCAGCGGGTTAAAGGTGCCGCACTTACCGTCCAGGATCATCTGGATCGCCTCCTCGCGCGGGATAGCGTCCTTGTACACGCGCACGCTCGTCAGTGCATCGTACACGTCAGCCACCGAAACCACCTGAGCGGCAATGGGAATCTCGTCGCCCTTAAGGCCATCGGGATAACCCTTGCCGTCCCAGCGCTCGTGATGCCAACGCGCAATCTGGTACGCATATTCCATAAGCGCATTGCCGACGTGATGGCGGCCCAGCTCAAGCAGCATGTCGGCGCCGATCGTGGTATGCGTCTTCATAATCTCGAACTCCTCGGACGTAAGGCGTCCGGGTTTGTTGAGAATCGCATCGTCAATCGCCATCTTGCCGATATCGTGCAGCGCCGAAGCTAGGGCGATCGTGGAGCGTTCCTCGTTGTCGAGGGAAATGGTGTCGCTACGCTGGACCAAACAGCCAAGCAGCAGCTCGGTCAGCTTTTCGATATTCGTAACGTGCCTGACACTCTCGCCATTGCGAAGTTCCATGACACCGGCCATGATGTCGATGAGCATGCGACTGTTCTTGACGCGCTCGTTGTACTGCTGGGACAGCAGGCTCGTCAGGCGGCGCTGTTTGGCGTACAGACGGATAGTGTTGCTTACACGACGGCGCACGACACGGGCGTCAAACGGGCGGCTGATATAGTCCGAGGCGCCCAGCTCGTACGCACGCAGAACCACATCGTCGGATTCTTCGCTCGAAATCATGATGAAAGGCAGATTGTCGATACCCGATCGGCGCGACAGATCGGCCAGCACCTCAAGGCCGCTTATGCCCGGCATGACAATATCCAGGAGCACGAGCGACAACTCATCGCCATAGCGGTCGACCATGTCGAGCGCCGCACGACCGTTATCGGCCTCGAGGATGCAATACTCGTCCTTGAGCATCTCGTTGAGAATGGCTCGGTTCATCTCGGAGTCATCGACAATAAGCACCAAAGGCTTTTCGCTTTGGAAGGCTTCGATGGAATCGGCATCGGTCACGACCGTACCGGCTTTTGCCTTAGCGCGGCTCAATAACTGGACAGCGCGGCCAACGCCCTCATCGACCGTCTCGCCATGAATGCGAACACCGCCAACACATGCCGTCAAGCTCACGTACTCATGGCCCGGAACAATCGTGGCATGAACGGCATCGGACACCTGATGCAGGCGACGGGTGAAGTCATCGGAGGGAATATTGGGCATGACGACCACAAACTTGTCGCAGCCATAGCGTACAAGCTCGTCAGTCGAACGAATTCCGCTGCGTATGGCTGTCGCCACAGCACCGAGCGCAAGGTCGCCGGCATGACGGCCACACGTATCGTTGAAGACCCTAAAATCATCAAGGTCGATCACCGCAACGCCGGCATTCATGCGGGCGCTACGGAGCTTTTCCTCGTAATATCGGCGATTGCGCACACTCGTCAGCACGTCGGTGTAGACGAGGTCCTCTTCTGCAGCCTCTTGCTCATCGATCGGACGCACCATCAGCAGGACGTGAGGCTCGCCCTCGACCTTCAGAGGGCGCAGGCGAGCGCGGTACTCGGTACCATCATTGAGCAGCTGCTCCGATACATCATCGGAACCTGCCAAGGCCTCAAGACTCGACTGACGCAGACAAGGGCAGCGATCGCCGGCGAGCAAGCAGTTAGGCTCGCTCTTAATCTGATCGGCCGACAACAAACGCACCACGGGGTAGGTCTTCGCGACGCGGGCGACCTCAGCGGCAGCCTCCTCGTCGGTTAGATTGACCTCGTGATTATTGAGCATATGGGGCCCTTTCGATAGTTTCGCATGGTAGCGGTGGGTTCCAAATGCTACAAGGGTAACACCTTGCCGATGCAGGTAAGCACGTGAATGCTGTTACATTTTTATGACCTGGCAAACGGTGGTAATGGAACCGCGGGCGCGTGGTTATTGGCGCATTCGTTAACAATGACGAAACGCCAACGGTCCCCCTCCCCGCAGGTCATCGAGCGTGCTAACGCTCCAAGACATCGTGAACGGCGTTTGCCGCCGTAACGGGGCGATCGCGCAAACCGTTATGCGCGCCCGGGATCGTCACAAGGGGGCAATCGAGATATTCGGCAGCCGCTCGCGTGCCAGCCTCGCGGGGTGTATCGACCGAAAGCTCGCCCAAAAACACAGCCGACACCGCCTTTGATTCGCGGGCGCGCTCCCAGTCGGGAGCATATGTCATATTTGTTCCATATTCGTTCGCCATAAAGCAACGACCATTGCGCAGGGCATGTTTGGCTTCCGCTTCGGTCGTCCCGGGAGCCTCGGGGTCCAAGTCGCCGAGGGCTCCCAAGAAAAGCCGAAGCGCCCTTGAAACCTTTCCAGCCGCAATCATATCGAGCAAAATCGGAGCTGCGCCCATGCCGACGCCTTCGGCCGACACAGCCGGCTCATGCAGAATCGCACGGGAGACGAGATGGGGTTCGATGCGAAGAAGCTCCAGCGCCACCAACGTACCGGCGCTGTGCGCAAGCACATTTGCCGGAGCGCCAACGTGTTCGATCACGGCTTGCAGGTCGGCGGCCTGAGCGGCAAGATCATAGCTGCCGTCTGCCGCATCGCTGCTGCCACCGCAGCCGCGGCGGTCGTAGGCAATTACGCGGTAGTTGCGACTGAGTTCACAAGCGATACCGTCAAAAAATGTGCCGTCGACACAAGCGCCGTGCACGCACACCAAGGCAGGAGTATCAGGCGACACATCCGGGCCGGCATATTCGCGACAGGCAATCGTGGTGCCCGCATTCTCGACCGTAAAATCCATGTTGTGCCCCCATCATCAATGCTCATCCAGTTGCACGTCAGTGCGGTTGGATGGACCCGCATTGCCTTACACCTTGTTAACAGATTAACTTTACCCGACCCGAGGCTTTTCATGGCACGGCATAATGAGCGACGTGAAAAAACGAAACTTGTAAAGCAAGAGCCCGCACCTTGCTTTGGAGCCGATGCTATGCTTAGGCACAATTGTCTTGAGGAGCATATGCCTATGTCTACGTTTTTGAATGCCAGCCCCATCTTTGGGCCCGTTCGCAGCCGTCGTCTGGGCCTTTCGCTCGGTGTCAACATGATGCCGGCGAGCGGTAAGATCTGCACGTTCGACTGCATTTACTGCGAAAACGGCCTCAACGCCGAGCGCCCCTGCCATGAGCCGTACAACACAGCTGCCGTGGTACTCGACGCGCTCGAGGCAAAGCTGCGCGAGATGGCAGCCGAGGGCGAGCTGCCCGATGTAATCACGTTTGCCGGCAACGGCGAGCCCACCGCCGCAC
>URBB01000113.1 GCA_900545835.1 uncultured Collinsella sp.
AGATAGGCTCCGGTCTCGTGGGCTCGGAGATGTGTATAAGAGACAGGCATAATCGCGCACGCGGCATTCTGCGGCTGATAGGCCGGCTTGACCATGCACGACGTATAGATCGCACGCGGCGTGGTGCAGCTAAACTCAACCGTATCGCCCACGTATTCCGGCAACTTGGTCGTAGCGTGGCTTACCACGAGTGGCACAACGCCGCACTCACGGCAACGGGCATCCATCACACGCTGAACGCTCGCCTCATGTGTGCCCTCGCCCAGCACAACCAGGCGTCCGGGCTTAATGACCGCAGCCTTCTCCCCTGCAATGGCCTCGAGCGTATCGCCCAGAATACGAGTATGGTCGAGCCCAATGCCCGTAATGGCAACGGCGACGGGATCGGTCGCGCTTGTGGCGTCCCAACGCCCACCCATGCCAACCTCGAGCACGGCAACATCCACCGCGGCCTCGGCAAACACGACAAGTGCGGCAGCTGTCAGCAAATCAAACGGCGTGATGGTATAGGCGCGCTCCCCCGCCGCCACACGACGAGCATTCACGCGACGCCCCGCCTCGACCGCGGCAGAAACGCCACAGGCAAACGCCTCATCGCTCACAACGCGCCCATCGACCTCCATGCGCTCAGGATAGCGCACCAGTTGCGGCGACGTATATAGCGCCGTCTTGAGCCCCTCACCACGAAGAATGGCAGCCGAAAAACGCGTGGTCGAAGTCTTGCCATTGGTACCGGCAACCTGAATGCAATCAAAATACTCATCCGGACGCCCCAGCTCATCAAGCATATCGACAACCGTCTCGAGCAGAGGGCCAGCATCCCCAGAAATCCGCCCCGTATCGGCAGCCAGCCCCACAGCCTCATCAAACGAAAGCAGCTCAAACGAGAAAGGAACGACATACGACCCAGAACGCTTAGCCATAACCCAAAGTCCCCTCAACATAAAAAGAGGCCCGTAAGCAACAACGAGCCCCTCCCATACAAAATATCAGCCAAACACCGCTTTGCAGCAGAATCAAGGCCACAGCCCAGTGGCCCTACCGGGCAGCGGACGCCCCCGTAACCGCTATGGGAGCGGCCCGACGCTTTGCTCGCCGCAAGTTCCGCACGCAAAGGACAGCACTTAATGTGCTGTCCGTCTTGCGCAGGACTGTCCGCAGCGGAGAGCAAAGCGTCGGGACGCGTCCCCCAGTACCGCCTACGAGAAGTCAGCAACCTGAGCAGTCAGCGCCGCCAGGATCTCCTTGAGCTCAGCTGCACGGTCCCTCTTCTTCTGGACCACCGCGGGCGCGGCCTTGGCCACAAAGCCCTCATTGGCCAGCGTCTTCTCGCAGCCGGCGAGCTCCTTCTGGGCCGCGGCGATCTCCTTCTCCAGGCGTGCCTTCTCGGCCGAAAGGTCAACCTTGCCCTCGAGCACCACAAAGACCTCGACGCCGCTGTCGACCACGGCGATGCTCGCAGCCGGCTTCTCAACATCGGTACCCATGACCAGCGAAGCGGTGTTGGCCAGCGGCTCAATGGTCGAGCGCAGGCTCTCGAGCTTCTCGATGTCCTCGGCACCGGCGCGCACGACCACGTCGAGCTCGGCCTTGGGGCTCAAGCGATAACGCGAACGCGTGGCGCGGGCGGCGGAAACGACGGCGCGGCACAGCTCAAACGCGCGCTCGGCGTCCTCGTCAACATACTTGGCGTAGTCGGCGGGCTCGGGCCACTTGGCGATCATGAGCGCCTCGGCGCGGTTCACGTTGCCCTCGGCGTCCAGGTCGAGCACGCTCGCCGGCATGTTGTCCCAGATCTCCTCGGTGACAAACGGCATGAGCGGGTGCATCAGGCGAATGGAGGTGTCGAGCACAAAGATCAGGTTGCGCTGAGCCTGCAGACGGCCCTCGCCCTTCAGGCGGGCCTTGGTGACCTCGACGTACCAGTCGCAGACCTCGTTCCAGAAGAACTGCTGCACGCCGCGGGCCATGTCGCCAAAGGTGTAGTTCTCAATACCCTCGGTGACCATCTTGACGGCCTTGGCCAGGCGGCTGAACATCCAGGCGTCGGCCGGCGTCTCAACGACGGGCTCACCGGGCGTGTAGCCCTCCATGTTCATGAGCAGGAAGCGGCTGGCGTTCCAGATCTTGGTCACAAACGACTTAGCCTGGTCGGTACGCGGGCTGTCGATGAGCTTCTTGGTCTTCTTATCGATGTTCGCGTCGAACTTGACATCCTGGTTGTTGGTGCACAGCGTGAGCAGGTTGAAGCGCATGGCATCGGCGCCGTACATGCCAATGAGGTCCATGGGGTCAACGCCGTTGCCCTTGGACTTGGACATGCGGCTGCCGTCCTTTGCCAGGATCGTCGCGTAGATGAAGACGTCCTCGAACGGGATCTCCTTCGTGAAGTACAGCGAGCTCATGACCATGCGGGCGACCCACAGCGCGATGATGTCGCGCGCGGTGACGAGCGCCGTCGTGGGGTGATGCCCCTCGAGCAGCTCCGGCTTTTGCGGCCAGCCCTGCGTGGCGAAGGTCCACAGCTGCGAGCTGAACCAGGTGTCCAGCACGTTCTCGTCCTGATGCACGTGATGGCCGCCGCACTTGGGGCACACGTCGGTGTCCTCGGTAAGGGCGTCCTCCCAGCCGCAGTCCTCGCAGTAGAACACAGGGATGCGGTGGCCCCACCACAGCTGCCGCGAGATGCACCAGTCCTTAAGGTTCTCCATCCAGGTGGTGTAGGTCTGCGTCCAACGCGCGGGGTGGAAGGTGACCTTGCCAGAGTTGACGGCGTCGAGCGCCGGCCCCTTGAGCTTATCGACGGCGACGAACCACTGCTCGGACAGCCACGGCTCCAGTGCGGCGTCGCAACGGTAGCAGTGCATGACGGAGTGATCGAGGTCCTCGACGTGATCGAGCAGGTCATGCTCCTCAAACCACTTGATGACGGCCTCGCGGCACTCCTCGCGGGTCATGCCGGTGAACTCGCCGTAGCCCTCGACGACCACCGCGTGCTCGTCGAAGATATTGATCTGCGGCAGGTCGTGAGCCTGACCCATGGCGTAGTCGTTGGGGTCGTGGGCCGGGGTGACCTTGACAAAGCCGGAGCCAAAGTTGGCGTCGACATGCCAATCCTCAAAGATGGGGATCTCACGGTCGACGATGGGAAGCTTGACGGTCTTGCCCACGAAGGCGGCCTTCTCGGGGTCCTTCGGGGAAACGGCGACGCCCGTGTCGCCGAGCATGGTCTCGGGGCGCGTGGTGGCGACGACGATATAGTCCTGGCCGTTGACCGGCTCGGTCAGCGGGTAGCGCAGGTGCCACAGGTGGCCCTTCTCGTCCTTGTACTCGGCCTCGTCGTCCGAGATGGCGGTGGTGCAGTTGGGGCACCAGTTGACGATGCGCTTGCCGCGATAGATCAGACCGTCGTGGTACCAGTCGCAGAAGACCTTGCGCACGGCCTGGGCATAGTCCTCGTCCATGGTAAAGCGCTCGTTATCGAAGTCGACGGAGCAACCCATGCGCTTGATCTGCTCGACGATGATGCCGCCGTACTCGTGGGTCCAGTCCCAGCAGGCGTCGACGAACTTGTCGCGACCGATTTCCAGGCGGCTGATGCCCTCGCTCTTGAGCTTCTTGTCGACCTTAGTCTGCGTAGCGATACCGGCATGGTCGGTGCCGAGCACCCAGCGCGTGGACTTACCGCGCATGCGAGCCATACGAATGATGGCGTCCTGGATGGAGTCGTCGGTGGCATGGCCCATGTGGAGCTTGCCGGTAACGTTGGGAGGCGGAATGGTGACGGTGCAGTCGCCCACGCCCTCACGGCGCTTGTAGTAGCCGCCGTCGAGCCACTTCTGCAGGATCGCCGGCTCGTTGGTCGACGGATCGTAGTTCTTGGGCATTTCTTCCATATATCTCTCCCTTGCCCATCGGGGAGGAATGTAGGCCCAATTTTCGCTCGGTCAAGTCCTGGCTCGCACGAAGACCACATTAAGTGGTCTTCGGCTCGTGCGGAATCTACGAAAATCGGGCCTACATTCCTCCCCTTAGGTATCGATTACTTCAGTCTGAATGGACTTTGCTGAGACTTTAAACAAACACACAGAATAACACAGGTAGTTGGGGTTATTGCGTATATATAAAATAGCCTCCGACCGCGGATGGTCGGAGGCTATTTGCAAACACGTTTTAGGCTGGTTTAGCCGTAGATGCGCTGGGGCTGTTCTTCGCCCTTTACGGAGGCTTCGGTCACGATGACCTTGGTGACGCCCTCCTCGCTGGGTAGGTCGAACATCGTCTGCTGCAGCACGTCCTCGCAGATGGCGCGCAGGCCGCGGGCGCCGGTCTTGCGGGCGAGCGCCATGCGGGCGATCTCGTGCAGGGCGGCATCCTCAAACTCAAGCTCAACGTCCTCGAGCTGGAACATCTTGCGGTACTGACGCACCACGGCGTTCTTGGGCTCGGTCAGGATCGACACCAGGTCGTCCTCGTCGAGCGCCTGCGTCTGGGTGACGACGGGCGTACGACCCACAAACTCGGGAATCATGCCAAAGGCGTTGAGGTCCTGCGGGAGCACCTGGCGCAGCAGGTCGTTCTCGTCGACCGAGGTGGGGCCGGCGATCTCGGAGTTAAAGCCCACACCCTTGTTGCCCACGCGGTCGGCGATGATCTTGTCCAGACCCACAAAGGCACCGCCGCAGATGAACAGGATGTTGGTCGTATCGATCTGCAGCAGCTCCTGCTGGGGATGCTTGCGGCCGCCGGTGGGCGGAACGCTGGCCACCGTGCCCTCAAGAATCTTAAGCAGTGCCTGCTGAACGCCCTCGCCCGAAACATCGCGGGTAATGGAGAGGTTCTCGGCCTTGCGGGCGATCTTGTCGATCTCGTCCACGTAGATAATGCCAACCTGTGCGCGCTCGATGTCGCCATCAGCGGCGTTGATAAGCTTGAGCAGGATGTTCTCCACGTCCTCACCCACATAGCCGGCCTCGGTGAGCGCGGTAGCGTCGGCGATGGCAAACGGCACCTCGAGGATGCGCGCGAGCGTCTGGGCGAGCAGGGTCTTACCGGTACCGGTGGGACCGAGCAGCAGGATATTGGACTTGGCGAGCTCCACCTCGTCCATATCGTTGTCGAACTGCGAGCCCATGCCGCCGTCAAAAGCGGACACCGCGGCGCCGCCCTCGATCACGCGGCGATAGTGGTTGTACACGGCCACCGACATGGCGCGCTTGGCGTCCTCTTGACCCATAACATAGGCCGAGAGCTCATCATAGATCTCGTGCGGCGTCGGCACGTGCGTGATGACCTGACGGTCGTCCTCGAGCTCAAAGCCCTCGGTCTCGGGGTCTACGGCGGGCTGGGATGCAGCCTGACCGTGGTCGTTGAGGAAGCCCGGCAGCTTGCCGTTGCGGGCGGCGTCCATAAAGTCCGAAGCCAGCGACTCCTCCAAAATCTCGGAGCAGGCGGCAACGCACTCGTCGCAGATAAAGATGTTGGTCGGGCCCTTTACGAGGCGACGGACCTGGCCCTGCTCTTTTCCGCAGAAGGAGCAGCGGATGGGGTTGCCGTTCTCGTCAAAGTTGTCCTGCATGTTACCGGCCATCCTAGGCGTCCTTCGCGGCGAGGTCGCGCGAGGTGACGATACGGTCGATCAGGCCGTAGTCGAGGGCCTCGGCAGCGGTCAGGTAGTTGTCGCGCTCGGTGTCCAGCTGGATCTTCTCCAGCGGCTGGCCGGTGTAATCGCTGAGCATGTGATTCATCTTATCGCGGATATACACCATGTGCTCGGCGTGGATCT
>URBB01000114.1 GCA_900545835.1 uncultured Collinsella sp.
GTTACTAAGGGCGAAGGCTCGGCGCTTATGCGCACGCCCGACCTGGCCGAGAAGATTGTCGAGGCAGCGGTGGGCGCGGCGCATGTTCCCGTGACCGTGAAGATCCGCAAGGGTTTTTATGCCGAGGACCGTAATGCCGCGACGTTTGCTCAGATGCTTGAAGGCGCCGGTGCCGCCGCGGTGGCGGTGCATGGTCGTTGCGCCACGCAGCTCTACACAGGGCAGGCCGATTGGTCGGTCGTCGATGAGGTGGCCGACGCCGTCGAGATTCCCGTGATCGGTTCGGGCGATGTGTTCTGCGCCGAGGATGCCGCGGAGCATCTGCGCAGCTCGGGTGCCAGCGCGGTGTTTATCGCGCGCGGCATCTACGGCAATCCGTGGGTGTTCGGTGATGCTCGCGCCCTTGCGCTCGATGGCACGCCGGTGCCGGCGCGCAGCTCCGTCGAGCGCTTAGACGCCCTGCGTGAGCACCTAACGCTGACGCATGAGCTCCTGCCGCTCATGTCGCGTGCCCGTACGTACGCAAGCTGGTACTTAAAAGGCATGCCCCATGCCGCCGCTTGGCGTGCCCATGTGGTGCGCTGCTCCACGTATGAGGAGTTCATGGCGCTGGTCGATGAGATCGGGCGCGATGTGGTGGCCTGCGAGGCTGCCCTTGCCGCCGGCGAATTGGTGCCCCCTCATCCGCTGGAGGCTTAAGGGTGGCCGTTACCGCGCTGTACGTGCACGTGCCGTTTTGCGCTCAAAAATGCCGCTATTGCGACTTTGACTCGAGCAGTTTTGCTCCGTGCGACCTGAGCGCTGCGCTCGATTCCTATTTTGAGCAGTTGTACGCGCGCCTCGATGCTTTTGGCAAGGCTGGGGCCCTCGACCAGATCCGCACCGTCTATGTTGGCGGCGGTACGCCGTCGCTGGCGGGGGAGCGCCTGGTGGAGCTGGCGCGGCGTATTCGTGCGTGGTGCGCCCCCGTTGAGTTTACCTGCGAGGCCAATCCCGAGTCGCTGACCGCCGAGCTTGCCACTGCACTTGTCAAGGTTGGTGTCACACGCGTCTCTCTTGGCGTGCAAACGCTCGATAACACCGAACTTACTGCCATCGGCCGTATTCACGATGCCGATCGGGCGCTCGCTGCCATCGCGACGGTCAAGAACGCTGGGCTTGACGTGTCGTGCGACCTTATGTGCGGACTTCCCGGGCAGACCGCAGTGAGTTGGAAGCGCACGCTCGATGGCGTGCTGGCGGCGGCTCCGCATCATGTGTCGGTCTACCCGCTCACGCTTGAGGAGGGGACGCCCCTTTATCGCATGGCGTGCCGCGATGAGTCGCTCGAGCCCGACGAGGATTTTCAAGCTTCGTGCATGGATGTGGCGCGTGAGCGTCTGGGTGCGGCCGGCTATCATCCCTATGAGGTGGCAAGCTATGCGCTCGACGGCCATGAGTGCGCCCATAACATTGCCTACTGGACCGGACGGGGCTACCTGGGCCTGGGTCGTTCCGCCGCGGGCATGCTCGACGCCGAGGATTTCGACCGTCTTGTAGGTTTGTTCCCCGGCGTGTCTTCTCGAGGCGATTCGTACCGCGTGCGTCTGGTGCAACGTGACGATGTCGCGACGGCGTTCGAGGCCGAATATCTGTCGCAGCGCGAGGCTGCGGCCGAAGACCTGATGCTTGCTTGTCGCATGACGCGCGGTGTCGCGTCCGACCTTTTGGTTCGCGCGGCTCGTGTCATCCCGGCCGATGAGCTGGCAGCTGCCTGCGATCGCGCGCTCGAATTGGGTCTTGCCACTTGGGTGCCCGAGACGCTCGGGGTCCATGAGGGACCTTTCACTTCGGCAGATGTCGTCGCGGGCTATGTTCGAGCTCGTCTGGCGCCGACACACTTGGGCTGGCTCGATGGAAATGTTCTGTTCGAGCTGTTTTGGGATCTAGCTTAGGCCGCTCGGGTAGAATTACCGGAATATATACGCTGCTGTGAGCAGGAGGTTGCCGCGCATGGCGACGATGAACGAAAAAGATTACTACGAGATTCTGGGTGTCTCCAAGGACGCCACCTCGCGTGATATTCAAAAGGCCTTTCAGCAAAAGGCCCGCAAGCTCCATCCGGACGTCAACAAAGAGCCGGATGCCGAGGAAAAGTTTAAAGAGGTTTCCGAGGCCTACGCCGTGCTTTCGGATGAGCAAAAACGTGCGCGCTACGACGCCATGCGCTCGGGCAATCCCTTTGCCGGTGCTCCTACGGCTTCGCCCTATGGTGGCGGCTACGCCGGCAACACAGGCTATGGCAATCCCTTTGAGGGCGGCTTTCCCTTTGGTGGCGCCTGGGGCCAGCAGCGTCGCGGCCAGGCTGCCTACAATCCCGAGAACGGCGCCAATGTGGTCGTCGATATCAAACTTGACGCCAAGGAGGCCAAGGGCGGTGCCCGCAAGACCGTCCGCTACACGCGTTTCGATACATGCGGACATTGCGGCGGCTCGGGTTCTGTCTCCTCCGAGCATGCCCATACCTGCCCGAGCTGCGGCGGCCGCGGCCACATCGACGTCGACCTGTCCTTCCTGTTTGGTGCGGGCACGTTCCAGTCGGTCTGCCCCGAGTGCGGCGGTTCCGGTAAGGTCGTGGCCGACCCCTGTCCTGATTGCGGCGGCAGCGGTCGTACTCGCGTAACCTCCGAGCAGACGATTGAGTTTCCTGCCGGCACGCACGATGGCGACGAGGTCCGCATTGGCGGCATGGGCCATGCTGGCACCAACGGTGCCGCGGGCGGCGACCTGGTCGGCCGCGCCCATGTTGAAGCCGAGCGCTTGGAAGGCAAAGCTCGTACCGGTTTTTACCTGATGGGCATCGTGGCGCCGTTTTTGGTACTCTCGGCCATCTCGGGCGTGTTCTCTGCCTTTGCCGTGATGTGCTTTATTCCGTTTACCATGGGCCTGTTTATGGTGCTTTCGGACGGTGTGCTTCATCGTAGTCTGCTGTGGTGGAAGCGCGGTGCGATGCAGTTTGCCAACGGTTTTGCCAACGGCTTCATGTTCGCGCTCGTGTCGGTTTGGTTCGCGAGCTGCTCGCAACGTGCCATGCTTTCGCCCTACGCAATGCAATAACATCAAACCCTCTGTTTGCGGTCGGCCCAGCTTGGGTATAGGACGCACTGTGACAATAATGAAAGTCGGAAGGATTCGGTCGTGTCGGAAAATAGGGATTACTACGAGGTGCTTGGCGTCGACAAGGATGCCGACGCGCGGACGATTAAGCGTGCGTTTCTAAAGAAGGCCCGTACCGTACATCCGGATGTTTCGGACGACCCCGAGGCCGAGGCCAAGTTCAAGGAGCTCAACGAGGCCTATTCCGTTCTTTCCGATGAGCAGAAGCGTGCTAACTACGACCGTTACGGCACTGCTGACGGCCCTGGTGGTTCGGGTTACGTCGATATCAACGATATCTTTGGTGGCATGGGCATGGACGACTTGTTCTCGTCGTTCTTTGGCGGCGGTGCCGGCGGCGGCGCCCGCAGCCGTCGTGAGCGTCGTCGCGGACGTGACATGGCCATCTCGCTTTCGGTGACCCTTGAGGAGGCGGCGCTCGGCTGCAAAAAGACGATCAGTTATGACCGCCTTGCTCCTTGCGAGGACTGTAATGGCACCGGTAGGGCAGAGGGCGCACAGGAAAAGCAGTGCGGCCGCTGCCACGGTACGGGCTATGTCACGACGGTTCAGCGTTCGTTCCTGGGCCAGGTTCAGTCTTCCTCGCCTTGCCCCGACTGCCATGGCGAGGGTACGGTTATCGACCATCCCTGCGTGACCTGCGACGGTCAGGGCCGCACGCCTTCGCACGAAAAGATCGACATCGATATTCCCGCCGGCGTTTCGACCGGTCGCCAGCTGCGCGTGAGCGGCTTTGGCGAGGCCGGCCTTCGCGGCGAGCCCTCGGGCGACCTGATTGTCAACGTGCGTGTTGCCGACCATGAGCGCTTTAAGCGCAACGGTGACGACCTGTACCTGGTGAGCGATATCTCGATTGCGCAGGCTGCGCTCGGCTGCGAGATCGAGGTCGAGGGCATTATGCCCGACGAGGTCGTTAAGGTGACGGTTCCCGCCGGCGCCCAGTACGGTGATACCGTGAGCGTCAATAATTACGGCATGCCGCGCATTGGCGGTGGCGGTTCGCGTGGCCGCCTGGTCGTGCAACTGCGCGTGGTCGTTCCC
The DNA here is from genome assembly GCA_900545835.1 of uncultured Collinsella sp. GTDB lineage: Bacteria > Actinomycetota > Coriobacteriia > Coriobacteriales > Coriobacteriaceae > Collinsella. The sequence continues at coordinate 4,198 of URBB01000114.1, forward strand.
ACCAATCTTTCCAATAAGCAACGCGAGCTGCTCCGTGCTTTTGCCGATGAGATGGGCGATGACGTCGCTTCCGGTAAGAAGTCGGTGACCGACCGTATCAAGAGTGCCCTCGACGATATCCTCGATTAAGGAGCCCGCGTGCTCGCACCCCATATTTCCGTTGTCAACCTCGGCTGCCGCGTCAACCGGGTTGAGTCTGACCGTATCACTGCCGATCTTATGCGCCTGGGATTTGCTATTGTGGAGCCCCAGGATGCCGATCTGATCGTCATTAACACCTGTGCCGTTACGGGCGAGGCCGAGGCCAAGACCCGTAAGGCCGTCCGTCATGCGCTGGCCTATCCGGGCGAGCCTTACGTGGTCGTAACCGGCTGCGTCGTCAACCTGCATCCCGAGGAGTTGCTGGAGCTCTCCGATCGCGTGATCGCCGAGCCGTCCAAGATTGACGTCGCCGAGCGCGTCTGCGAGGTGCTGGGTGTCGAATCCGATAGCGTTCCCGCCTGCAGCGATGGCGAGGTGGTCGATGCGCTCGGTCGCTCTCGCCTGGGCGTGAAGATTCAGGACGGCTGCAACCATCGCTGCACCTATTGCATTGTGTGGAAGGCACGCGGCCCCGAGCGCTCCGTGCCCGTCGAGTCCGTGCTCGAGCAAGTTCGCGAGGCCCAGGAGGCCGGCGTGCCCGAGGTGGTGCTGACCGGTGTGAACCTGGGTGCCTACGATGGCAAGAGCGCGACCGACGAGCACGTCGAAATCGATGAGCTGCTCGAGGCCATCATGGAGCGCACGTCTATTCCGCATGTGCGCATTTCCTCGGTCGAGCCCATGGATATCTCCGAGCGCCTGCTTAAGGTTATGGCGCGCTATCCGCAGCGTATCGCCCCGTTTTTGCACCTGCCCGTGCAGTCCGGTTGCACGGCGACCCTGCATCGCATGGGCCGTCCCTATAGCGCCGAGGCCTTTGAGGACACGGTGCGTATGATTCGTGCCATCTTGCCCCAGGCGTCCCTTTCGTGCGATGTCATCGTCGGTTTTCCCGGCGAGACGGACGAGGAGTTTGAGGAGTCGCTGGCGCTCTGCCGTCGCGTGGGCTTCTCGCGTATGCACGTGTTCCGCTACAGCAAGCGTCCCGGTACCCTTGCTGCCGACATGCCCGACCAGGTGCCACCCGAGGTTATGGCCGAGCGCAGCCGCCGTATGCGGGCCGCCGCACAGGAGCTCGCTATTGCCGACGCTCGTCGTCGCGTGGGCACGGTCGAGCGTGCCGTGCTCGAGTATGGTGACAACCTGACGCTCGGCTCGTTCCATCATGCCCGTCTTGACGATACCTGTGGACTTACAGCCCCGTGCCTGCTCGATGTTGCTATCATCGGAGTCGATGATTCCGGCTTGGTCCATGCACGCAGGGAGGTTCATGGAAGCCTCGAAGATTAGACTTACCGTTCCCGAGGGAATTGATCCCTCGCGCGTTTTGGGCGCCGGCGACGGCGTCCTTCGTGCGCTTGAGAGCTTGGTTCGCGCCCATGTGGTCGCCCGTGGTGATAGCATCTCCGTGAGCGGCGACCCGGACGAGGTCGAACTCGTGGCGCG
>URBB01000115.1 GCA_900545835.1 uncultured Collinsella sp.
CTCTCCGTCGTCGGCAGCGTCAGATGTGTATAAGAGACAGGTGCAGCACGTCGTAGCCGCGCATGCGAGCCTGACGGGCCATGGCATCGCCGATGGTATAGTTGCGCGCGTGGCCCATGTGCAGATCGCCCGACGGATACGGGAACATCTCGAGCACATACTTTTTGGGCTTGCTGTCGTCGGTGTCGACGGCAAAGAGGTTGGAGTCCTCCCAAGCCTTCATCCACCTGGACTCAATGGCCTGCGCGTCGTAGGCAGGGATCTCGTCCTTATGATCTGTGCAATCGCACATATCAGCTCCTTTTAACTTGATTGGGGCCGGTCGGCTAGGCTTTGCTCGCTGCTGCGGACAGTCCTGCTCGCACGAAGGCCACATTAAGTGGCCTTCGGCTCGTGCGGAACTCGCGATAAACCTTATGCCCCGCCCTTCCGGAGCCACACGGGAGGCAGGTTAACTAATTCGAGCCCGGCATTCAGAAAAGTCAGTGCAGCAAAATGGCGATGCGGATAACGACATGGGCATGGTTTTCGCTGCGCGCACGGGTCCCCTGGGGAGCGCCGTGCATTTTTGGGAGTATTCAGCAAGCCAGGACGGCTGCATACACGCCGGACACACCATATTGGTCCCAAGGACGCCTTCGACCGGCGATTTGAGTCGGCAGGCAAACCCCGCCAGGACAAAAAGGCATGCTTCGCGCCGCGCCGGACCCCAAAATGACGTCAATCTCCGCAACGTTACTCAGCCGCAGCGGCACCGGCAGAGCTCGCGGTGCTGAATACTCCGTTTTTTGCACGGCACGGGCGGGGGTACATCAGGATCAGAAAGGACATCCCAGCCTTTTTATGCGATCTGTAATGGGAAGTATGCAAAACACCAAGAGATAGCATTGCTGGTGTCCAAATTGAGCGCGGGGCAGCAGCACCTCCGCCCCGCACCCAAATCCAACAGAGCAGGGACGCTCATGGCGGATCCCCACCAAAACGCAAACGCGGCTCGAGCGCTATCCCAAAATAGGCTGCCCGAGCCGCGCTTAACGGTACGGCATGAATACTTAGCGCTCGTAAATCAAGTTACCTGCCAGGTAGGTGGCCTGAACCTTGGTAGCCTGGAGCTCTTGTGGATCGACAGTGAGCGGGTTTTGGTCCAGGACTACAAGGTCGGCATACTTGCCGGGCTCCAAGCTGCCGAGGTTTTGCTCGTCGCCCGCTGCATAGGCGCTGCCCAGGGTGTAGTTGCGCAGGGCTGTTGCTGCATCGATGCGCTCGCTCGGTAACCAGCCGCCCTCGGGCCAGTGGCTTTTGGGATCCTGGCGCGTGATAGCCGTGTAGAGCACGTTCATGCTTGTAACAGCTGTGATGGGGCTATCGGTACCGAAGGCTTGGCGGATGCCGCGCTGCTTATAGGTCGCAAACGGCCACATGATGCGGCTGCGCTCCAGGCCCAGATCGCGCTCGGGGCCGCCCGGGTCGAGTGTAATATGACAGGGCTGGCTCGAGGCAACGACGTTAAGCTTGCGTAGACGATCGATGTCCTCGGGCAAGAGGTTCTCCAGGTGCTCGAGCGTGTTATGGCCGTGCTGGGGCAGGCCGTACAGGTCGGCGGCCTCCTCGAAGATATCCAGCGCGGCATGAATCGCACCGTCGCCGATGACGTGGATGCGCACGGTATGGCCGCGCTCCGCGGCCGCCAGAACCAGCTTGCGCATGCGCTCGGCAGGAACCGTCAGGCGACCTTGATCGCCCGGGAAGCGCGGGTTGGTATAGGGCTCGGTGAGATAGGCCGTGTGTTCGCTCGACACACCGTCGAAGAACTGCTTAAAGCCTGGCGCCGAGAGCAGCGCGTTGTTCGCGTAACGTGCCTGCAGCTCTTCCAAGCGCGACTGGTCATCCAGCAGCGTGGGGAACAGATGGGCTCGGATGCCCAACTTGCCGGCTGCCTGCAGCTTGTCATAGACGTCGTCGCGGATAAAATCGCAGCCCGGCATGGGCATGAGCGACATATCGCATATCGAGGTGATGCCCTGCTCGGCCATACGCCTCATTTGATCGGCGTAAGCGCTTGCGATGCGATCCTCCCCCAGCCACTCAAGGCAGCGCGGTAGCAGCTGCATGGCAGCCGCCTCGTGAGCAATGCCCGTGAGTTCGCCGTTTGCATCCTTGTCGTAACTGCCGCCCGCTGGCGGCTCGCTGTCGCGCGTGACGCCGAGCGCCTCGAGTGCGCGGCTGTTGAGCCAAAGCGTGTGCCCGTCGCCCGAATACATAACGCAGGGACGATCGGGGAATGCCGCATCGAGCGACGCCTTGGTAGGATGCTCGGGCGGGTCCCAACGGTAGTCGCGCCAGCCCTGCGTCACAACCCAAGCGTCGTCGGGCAGGTCCTGGGAAAACTCGAGCGCATGTTGCACCAGCGCCGCCTCGGACGTGCCCATATCCATGAGCATGTACGGCGAGGAACCGACCGAGGTATGGAAGAAGTGCAGATGAGCGTCATGGAAACCGGGGCAGACAAACTGCTCGCCGTAGTCGATAACCGACGTGGCGGCAGGAGCGGCGGCGATCACGTCATCGGGCGCACCGACTGCGACGATACGGTCGCCTGCGATGGCAATCGCCAGCTCGCGGGCGGTATCGATGCCGTCTTGCGCGGTAAAGACGTTCTTGGAGCGGATAATCCGATCGATATGTTGCATGGGCATCCCCATCTCTGGCAGGAAATTCAACACCCCCGAGTGTACTCCCCCGCCCTTGTAACAAAACCCCAAGCGGCAAACGGCAACTTTACCAGCCCTAGCGGCAGGTGGCATACTGGAGAGAGCCTGTACGATTTTGCGATCAACCCAGCAAGGAGCAAATCGACCATGACGAAGACCAAGGCACAGCAGATTATGGCGGCGACCGAGGCTCGCGCGGCAGACGATGTCACCGCGGCCATCCGAGATATCGCCACCGAGTTTGAGCCCTACATCATCAAGCAGCGCCGCCACTTCCATAAGCACCCGGAGTTGAGCCTTGCCGAGGAGCGCACGACCTCCGACATCGCCAACCAGCTCGACGCCATGAATATCCCCTACGAGCGTCCCCTCAAGACGGGCCTGGTGGCGACCCTTCGCGGCACCGCGCCCGACGCCTATCGCGAGGACGGCACGCCGCGCCGCCGTATCCTACTGCGCGCCGACATCGACGCCCTGCCCGTTACCGAGCAGACCGGCGAGGAGTTTGCCAGCGTCAACGAGGGCTGCATGCACGCCTGCGGCCACGACTGCCACATCGCCATGATGCTCGGCACGCTGCAGATCCTGCGCCATATGACCGACGACATCCACGGCGAGGTCCGCATCGTCTTCCAGCCCAGCGAGGAAAACGGCCAGGGCGCCAAGCTCATGATCGGCACGGGCGTGCTCGACGGCGTCGATGGTGCCTACGCCGCGCATATCTGGAGCGAAGTCGACGCCGGCACCGTGAGCTGTGAGCCCGGCCCGCGCATGGCAAACACCGACTGGTTCCGCATCGATGTCCGCGGCACCTCGTGCCATGGCGCCATGCCCCAGCGCGGCCACGACGCCGTTATGGTGGCTGCCGAGATCGTCAACGCCCTGCAGACCATCGTCTCGCGCGAGATCAGCCCCTACGAGCCGGCTGTCATCACCGTCGGCGAGCTGCACGGCGGCACCGCGCGCAACGTTATCGCCGGCACGGCCTACCTCGCCGGCACAGTGCGCACCTACGGCGATTCGACCCACGAGGAAATGCCGGAGCTTATGCGCCGCATCGTGGAGCATACCGCGGCCGCCTTGGGCGCCGAGGCAGAGCTCACTGACTACACCATCGCCAACTACAAGGTCGAAAACGACGCCGCCTCGAGCGAGCGCTGCCGTCAGGCCGTAATCAAGTGCTTGGGCCCCACCGGTCAAGGCCATTACCGTGGCACGCTTTCGGGCGAGGATTTTTCGGAGTACCTGCGCCGCGTACCGGGCGTGCTCGCCTTTGTAGGTACGCGCAACCCCAAGATTGGCGCCACGTACGCCCAACATTCTTGCTTCTACAAGATTGACGAGACCGTGCTGGCAAAGGGCTCCATGGTGGCCGCCCAGTATGCTATCGACTTTTTGGCCGAGCCCACGCAAGAGGAGCTCGACGGCCCCACGATCGCCGCGGTTGCCGAGACCAACCCCGACTTGGCCGCCAAGCTGCGCTCTGCCAAGGCCACGGCCGCTGAGGCGCGCGACGCCATGCACGATGCTCGCACCGCCCGCCATGCTGCAATCAAGGGCATCCACGATGCGCGGGCTGCCGCTCGCCACGAGGAAAAGCGCGACGAGTAGCCGTCACGCCCATCCATAACAGCCTGGCTAAAGCAAAGCGGGGGCGGACGTTATCTCAACGTTCACCCCGCTTATGTGTCGACCGTTTTTCTAGCGCGTCCTCCGTCACGCCAGGTAAGAGCGAAGGATGGTGAGCCAGCGTGGGGGTTCGAGGTGGATGATATCGTCGGGAACTCCGGCGGGCGCATAGCCGCCAAAGAGCAGACCGGCATCTGCCGGATTGACGAGGCGCACGATCCATACGACGACGACCAGCACGCACAACACGGTGACCGCAATGTCGATACCACGCTTTAGCTTGCTCGATGCCACCTCCTCGCGCACGAACGCGAGCACAAACGCAATCGGCACCACCCAAAACAGCGGATGGTAGGCAAAGGCAGCCGCATAATCGAGGCGCAGCGCCGCCAGCCACGCCCTCGTCATGCCGCATCCCGGACAAGGAATGCCCGTCATCAATCGAAAAATGCAGCCAATGTCGAGCAGGTAGAGCGCGAGCCAGGCGACAAAGAGCGCGCCGGTGCAAAAAAGGGCGCGGCGAAGGAGCTCTGCCGTGCCCCTATGTCCCTGGAAGCTGTTCACGCCGCCCTTATTGTTAGGCACGAGCGCCAAGGCGAGTGTTGTAAGCCGTTGCCATGGCATTGGTATTATTGATGACGATGTTCATAGCGAAGATGGGACCAAGGCCGCACAGGAGCGCGCCGAAGATCTGCCACAGAAGAACGGTGGTGCCGTTTTCCTGGAACACCAGGCCGTAGCGAGGAGCGTTGGCCTGCAGGCGGTTGCCAATCTTGTAATACCAGTAGTACGCGTAGAAGCCGCAGGTCACAAACGATAGAAGGATGAATTCCGCCAGACCCGGCGTGTAATCGCCGTCATCCTGACACAACGTGTTGACGTCGCGTGCCAAGCAATACAGGAAGTAGAACGAATAGATACCGCAGGTCACAAGAGAGAGCAGCAGCCAGCCGATCAGGCTGCGGTCAGCCTTAATGGGGTCATAGCCCATCGGAGCGGATGCGGACTGTTGGGCGTATTGACCGGTGTACTGCTGCTGAGGCTGGGGCGCGGGCTGAATAGCCTGGGCCGGAGCGGGCTGGGGCTGCGGGGCCGCAGCGGCAGAAGCGGCACCAACGGCGGATCCGCAAACAGGGCAGAATTTGGCATCATCCGAAATGGGAGAACCACAAGTGGGACAGAACATGAGCCTCTCCTTTTCCTAAGGCGTCGCACGCCTTCAAACCTTACACGTCTACGTTCTCAACAATAGCCGCGACGTTGTTGCGCAACATTGACCAATTTCCGAGAAATTTTGCTGCAACCGTTTTCCCAGGCATTTTCTTGCTTTCGCAGTAGAAAAAGGCACCCCGGGCTCAGTT
>URBB01000116.1 GCA_900545835.1 uncultured Collinsella sp.
TTTTTAGTGCCCTCGGATTGGGTCATAGTGTCTGTCGTTGCCAAAACATCGGCGCTTCCGTTGTTGGCGCTTGGGGACGTTCCTTTTGTGGCACTTGGGGACGTTCCTTTTGTGCCGGCACTTTGGGACACTCCTTGCCATTGGTGCAAAGTAACCTGCCCCCATTGCGCTGAGCGGCGTGTGCCGTTAAGCGGAGGGGCGTATTGTTGACCCATCGTTTGGGCATACAATGGCTATTAGCTTGCTGCGGTGAAGGCCTGTCCGCTCCGCAGCTGTTTTCTACGGTTAAAGGAGTATGTATGTCCGTTGAGGTCATGAGGTCTGTGATCGATGCTGCCGAGGGGCGCGTGCCCGTCGACACGCTGTTTACCAATGCGCAGATTGTCGACGTGTATGGCCAGCGCGTGGCGCCCGGTAGCGTTGCCGTCAAGGACGGCGTAATCGTCGGCGTGCTCTACGACGGTCGCGACGATGCCGCTGGCACCTACGAGGCAACTGAGGTCATCGACTGCCAGGGTCGCTATCTCGCTCCCGGTTTTATTGACGGGCATCTGCATATCGAGTCTTCGAACATCCGTCCCGCCGAGTATGCTCGCATGGCCGCGACGCGCGGTACTACCACCGCCATTGCCGACAGCCACGAGATTGCCAATGTTGCCGGTCTCGACGGCTTGCGCTTTATGATCGAGGACGGCCGCCGCGCACCCATCTCCATCAAGTACATGATGCCTTCGTGCGTGCCCGCGCTGCCCGACGAGCAGGCCGGTGCCGTGATTACCGCCGCCGATATGCAGGAGTTTTTTGCCGAGCATCCGGGCGATGTCTTTGGCCTGGGCGAAATGATGAACCTGCCGGGCGTCTTTATGGCTGACTCTGAGACCTGTGCTCGCATCGATGCTGCCAACCAGACGCCGTCCAAGCAGGTCGACGGCCATGCGCCGCTCGTTGCCGGTAAGGACCTCAACGCTTATGCCGCAGCGGGCATTATCGCCGACCACGAGTCGACGATTCCCGAGGAGGCGCTCGACAAGCTGTCCCGCGGCATGTATGTGATGCTGCGTGAGGGCACGTGCAGCCACGACCTGGCCAACCTGTCTCCGATGCTGTTGGAGAATCCTTCCCGTGCCCGCCGCTGCTGCTTTGCGACCGACGACCGCGCTCCCTCCGATGCGCTTTCGACCGGTATGATCGACAACGCCTGCCGCGTGGCGATTGAGGCCGGTATCGACCCCGTGGTCGCTATCTCCATGGCGTCCCTCTCCACGGCCGAGGCGTTTGGCCTGGACCACGGTTGCCGCGACCCGCACGAACTGCGTGGCGCCATCGCCCCGGGCAAGCGTGCCGACCTGCTGGTGCTCAATGACCTGACGTTTGCCACGGCTCCGCATCGCGTATATGCCGCCGGTGCTCTGGTGGCGCAGGACGGCACCTTTGTGGGCGAGATTGCACCCGAGATGGCCGAGGTTGCGGCCCTTGCCGATGAGCTGCGCGCTTCCGTTAAACTGCCGAAGCTATCGCTCGACGTGTTCGACTATGCCTTTAAGCCGGGCGAGGCTGTGATTGACGTGGTGCCGGGTAAGGCCATCACGGGTATGGTCCGTCCCGAGACTGACGAGGACTTGCGTCGCATTATGCTGATTGAGCGCCATGGCCGCGGCGTGTCGCTGCAGGCCGAGGGCGTCGATGGCGATGGCCCCGCTGGCCTGAGCCTGGTCGGCAAGCACATCGGTCGAGGCTGGGTGCGCGGTTTCACTATCACGGGCGGCGCCATTGCCTCCACGATCGGCCACGACTCGCACAACGTGTGCGTGGTGGGCGACAACGCCGCCGATATGATGGCCGCTGTTGAGGCCGTGGGCCAGGGTGGTCACGTGCTAGTGCGCAACGGCGAGGTCGTGGCGCGCATTCCGCTGGCGCTCGGTGGCCTTATGAGCGAAGGCGCGGCCGAGGACGTTGCTGCGCAGCACGACGACTTTATGGTCAAGGCGCGCGCCATGGGTATTGAGCCGCCGCTCGACCCCATCATGGGCATCATTTTCCTGCCCCTGCCGGTCATCCCGACGCTCCGCATCCGCCCCGAGGGCATGTTCGACGTTACAACCTTCACCTATGCCGACTAGTCATCGGGGACGTTCTTAAACGACTAATCGTCGGGGACACTCTTTGGCGGGCTGCCTGACGTCGCGACCGTGGGGCCTCTGGCGCGCGTGAGCTATTTGCTAGGTCCTTGTAACGTTTGCGCCCGCGGAGTCTTATTTGAGCTCCCTTTGGGTACGGTGATTTTGGATATACGTCCGATTCCATCAAGCCCGAAGGGAGCTTTTCTATGTTTAAACTGATTGCATCCGATATGGACGGCACACTGCTTGACGAAAACGGCCAGGTGCCTCCCGAGACCTACGAACTGATTCTGGCGCTACACGAGCATGGCGTGCATTTCGCTGCATCGTCAGGTCGTCGCTACGATCGCCTGTGCGAGTTCTTTGCGCCCGTTCGCGACAAGATGGACTTTGTCGCCGCTAACGGCGCCCAAGTCTACGCCGACGGTAAGATGGTAGACCGTGAGGTGTATTCCCACCTGGCGATTCGAAGGCTCGCCCAAGCCGTCAGGACGTTTCCCAATCTGCATCTTGCGCTCTTTGACCGAACCAAGTCCTTCCTGCTCGATGACGAGTGCAAGTTCGTGCGTGAGGTCGATAAGGACCTTCCCAATGCCGAGCGCATTTGGGAGCTGCCCGATCCCAGCGTAAATATCATCAAGGCGAGTATCTTTTGCGATGACTGTGCCGTTATGGACAGTGCCTACGTACTGCAACGCGAGCTTGGCCAGCTCTTTACCTTTGCGCCTTCTGGAAACGCATGGATCGATGCCATGCAGCCCGGTGTGTCGAAAGCCTCGGGAATCGAGCAGCTCATGGAGCACTATGGCGTCGAACGCGACGAGGTCATGGCGTTTGGCGACTCGATGAACGACTACGAGATCATTCGCTTTGTCGGCACGGGCTGCGCGATGGAAAACGCGCGTCCCGCGCTCAAAGCGGTGGCCGATCGCGTGGTGGGTTGTAATCGCGACCACGCCGTCCAGCAGGAGCTCCGTCGCGTGCTGGAGAGTCTCGCTTAATCCGGCAGATGGGGACGTTCCTTTTCTGCCGGCAGTGGGGGACAGTCCTTGCAGCTTTTTCGCGAAGACTGTCCCCAACGACTAGTCGTTTAAGAACGTCCCCAATGACTACCCAACGACTAAGCGAGGGCGGCCATGATGGTGCGGGCGACGCCGTCGTGGTCGTTGTCGTATTCGGTGATGGCGTCGGCGGCCTCGCGGTCTTCGGACTCGGCGTTGATCATGGCCATGCCGTGGCCCGCTGCCTGTAGCATGGGGATGTCGTTGATGTTGTCGCCGAACGCCCAGGCGTCGGCGAGACGCTCGCCCAGGTGCTCGCATAACCACGTGAGGGCCGTCCCCTTGGTGGCGCCCTCACCCATGACCTCGATATTCATGGCGTACGAACGCGTGACCTCAATGCCTCCGAGCGTGTCGAGCTCTGCTGCGATGGCGTCGCGATCGGCCGGGTCGTGCCAGTACATGGCGATGCGTTCGAGCGTCTCGACCTCGTCGATCTTGCTGTCGATATCCATGTCGATCGGTGTTCGTGTGCGCTTGAGCGAAGCCGCGATGTGGGGGTCGCCGCCACAGAACTCATCCAGACGCCCGTATAGCGAGCGGGGGAGGAAGCACTGCCCATCCGCGAAGATATCGAAGGTCACATCGTGGCCGGCGGCAATGCGATGGATGCGGTGGGCAATGCCACGGTCGAGCGGACGGCTCAAGATGCACGTGGCGCGCGAGGCGTCGGTGGGCGTATCCTCGTCGAGCTGCCAGACGCTGGCGCCGTTGGCACAGACCGCGTAGTGTACGGCGGGGTGGGCGAGGATGGGCTCAAAGATGCCCGACAGCGGGCGCCCCGTGCAGGGCACAAACTCAATACCGCGGCGCGCAAGCTCGTCGAGCATCGCCCAGGTGGCGTCGCTCATCTGCTTATCGGTCGTCAGCAGCGTTCCATCCATATCGGAAAAAACAATCATTCGATGCAGCCCTTTCTGCTGGCATAAAAAGCGTGGCCGAGGGCGGTGATGCCCTGGCCACGCTCGAGTTCTATAACGGTCCGCGTCCTAGCGGTCGGCGAGCGGCTTGTACTCCAGCGGCTCGATCACCGGACGGTACGCCGGGCGGATGATGCGATGCGCGCAGAAGAGCTCTTCCATGCGGTGCGCCGACCAGCCGGCCATGCGGGCGACGGCGAATAGCGGCGTAAAAAGCGTCTCGGGCACGCCGAGCATCTTGTAGATAAAGCCCGTGTACAGGTCGATGTTGGCGCAGATAGGCTTGGTCATGCCGTGGTCGCGCATCACCTGCGGTGCCAGGCGCTCGATGCGCTCGATGAGCGCGAACTCATCGCCCAGGTCCTTCTTGGCGGCAAGCGTGCGCGCGTAACGGCGGCACACCTCGGCGCGCGGGTCGCTCAGCGTGTAGACGGCGTGGCCCATACCGTAGATGAGACCCGTGCCGTCGAAGGCCTGCTTGTCGAGAATCTTGCCCAGGTAGGCTGCGACCTCGTCCTCGTCCTCCCAATTGGAGACATGCGCACGGATGTCCTCGTGCATGGACACGACCTTGGCGTTGGCGCCGCCGTGGCGCGGGCCCTTGAGCGAGCCGATGGCCGCGGCGTAGGCGGAATACGGGTCGGTGGCCGAGGAGGACAGCACACGGCAGGCGAACGTGGAGTTGTTGCCGCCGCCGTGCTCGGCATGCAGCATGAGCATCACGTCGAGCAGCATGGCTTCGTCGCGGGTGAATGCCATGCCGCCGCGCAACACCTGCAGGATGGTCTCGGCGGTGGAGAGGCCGGGTGTGGGGTGCGGTACATGAACCTCGGAGCCGCGGCGCTTGGCGACCGAGGCCATATGCGCGAAGGCGGCGATACGGGGGAGACGGGCGAGCATGGAGATGGCGACGTCGATTTCGTGCTCGGGTGTAATGGCGTCGGGCTCGGCGTCGAAGGCGTAGAGCAGCAGCACGGCGCGCTGAAGCACATTCATGATGCTCGACGACACCGTGGTCATGGGGAACTCGCGGACGTACTCGTCGCTCAGGTGCCTAAAAGCGCCCAGACGTTCGCAAAATCCGTCGAGTTCCTCTTTGGTGGGCAGCGAGCCCGTGATGAGCAGGTAGGCGACCTCTTCGTAGCCATAGCGATCCTCGGCCTGGGCGTTGTTGACCAGGTCCTCGATGCTGTAGCCACGAAGCGTGAGTTTGCCCTGATCGGGCACGACCTTTCCGTCGACCTTGTTGTAGCCATGCACATCCGAGATACGGGTGAGACCCGCGACCACGCCCGAGCCGTCGGCATTGCGCAGGCCGCGCTTGACGTTGTGCTCTACGAACAGGTCCTCGTCGTACGGGGCGGTCGGCAGGCCGTGGTAGAGGTTTTCGCTTTCGGGCGAAATCTGACGGCTCGCCTCGTAATCCAGAACCAGGCGGCTCAGGTGATCGTCGAAGCGGTAGTAGATTTTCTTGGCGTCGTAGGCCATGCGCGCTCCTCTCCGGTCCGCTTTGGGGCCGCGCGCTTGGACGATATGACGTCAAGCTGCCCCGAGCGGCTTGTTCGCTACAGGCGGTACATAAAGTTAAAAACGTCC
>URBB01000117.1 GCA_900545835.1 uncultured Collinsella sp.
GCCGGTTACGGAGCGTACTTCCGCCACGTGGCCGTCGGCGGTGCGCTCGACTTTCACGGTCAGGAGGCATTCGGATGGGCAGGTTGTGCAGTTGAACTGCAGCGTTTCGATTGCGTTGTCGCTCATGGACTACGCCTCCTCAACAGGGTCGACGGATAGGACAATCTCGCTGACGCCCAGGTTGAGTGCGCGTTGAATCACCTTTGCCGGCAGCGGGAAGCTTTCCATCACGCTCGGTTTAAACGGGCGGATCTTGCCTGCAAACAGTTCCTCGTTGCCTGCCAGAATGCGCACGCGGGCGGCGTCGACCGGCCGGCGTACACGGAAGTTGAGTTTGGTGAGCGCCATGGCCGTAATGCGTCCCGGCAGTGCGTAGCCCGCGATGCCGGCAGGGGAGACGGTGAGCTCGCAGCTCGGAACGGTGCCCGCGTCGGTCCCCAGCGCGTACGCCGCCGCAGCTGTGCCGGCGCGCTCAGACTCGGTCGTCACGTTGTCGGCCAGGTCGTGCACGTGCAGCACGTTGCCACAGGCAAAGATGCCCGGCACGCCCGTTTGCAGGCTCTGGTCCACCACGGCGCCGCGCGTGCGCGGGTCAAGCTCTACGCCCGCGGCAACCGAAAGTTCGTTCTCGGGAATCAGACCCACCGAAAGCAGCAGCGTGTCGCACGGAACGATGCGCTCGGTCCCCGGAATGGGCGCCAGGCGCTCGTCGACTTGGCTTACCTCGACGGCTTCCACGCGGTCGTGCCCGATCACGCGTGTGACGGTGGTGGACAAGTGCAGCGGAATTCCAAAGTCGTCCAGGCAGTTCTTGACGTTGCGGCGCAGGCCGTTGGCGTACGGCATGAGCTCGTACACGCCCTCGACCGAGATGCCCTCGAGCGTGCAGCGGCGCGCCATGATAAGCCCGATGTCACCCGAGCCCAAAATGACGGCACGCGAGCCGGGCTTGAGGTTTTCGATATTGATGTATCGCTGCGCCAGGCCCGCCGTAAACACGCCGGCGGGACGGCTGCCGGGGATCTTGATCTCGCTGCGCGTGCGCTCGCGGCACCCCATGGCAAGGACGACCGCGCGTCCGGTGAGCTGCAGCATGCCGGCGGTGCTCATGAGCGTGACGGTATGGACTGCGGTGTCTTCCGTAGGCTCGCCTGAATCAATCCCAAGCACCATACTGTTCAGGAACAGCGCAATGTCGGTTGCGTGCACCTGGTCGATAAAGCGCTGCGCGTACTCGGGACCGGTGAGCTCCTGCTTAAAGTGAGACAGGCCAAAGCCGGGGTGGATGCACTGGCGGAGGATGCCGCCCAGGTGCTGCTCGCGCTCCACGATGGCCACGCGTGCGCCTGCCTTATGCGCGGCCAGCGCGGCCGCCATGCCGGCAGGTCCGCCGCCGATAACGACCACGTCGAAGGTTTGCGTTTGTACGGCTTCCACGACGCCGCAATCAATCGCACTTGATTTGAATTCCGCCATTCTAGCGCACCCCCTTCAGCGGTCCCTCAACCAACCAAGATCCGGCATCTTCCAGCAGCACCTCGCTGGGGTCGCAGCCCAGCTCGCGCGCCAGGATCGCCACCACACGACTCTGGCAAAACCCGCTCTGGCACCGACCCATGCCGGCACGACAGCGGCGCTTGACGCCCTCGACCGAAACCGCGCCCGGTTGGCGTCGAATCGCGGCCACGATCTCGGCCTCGGGCACCGTCTCGCAGCGGCAGACAATCTGTCCCCACGCGGGATCGGACTCGATCAGCTCCTCCTTGCGCGCCAGCGGTGCACGGTCAAAGTCGTCCGGCGCTCGGCGAATTGGGTTCCAGTCCGCCCGCTCGTGCAGTTCCACGCCCGCCTCACGCATCGCAAGCTCCATGCGCTCGGCAATGGCCGGTGCGCTTGCCACACCCGGCGACTGAATGCCCGCCGCCTGGAAAAGCCCCGGCACCACGACCGACTGTCCAATAAAGAAGTCGTTCGTTCCCTGAATGACCGGACGCCCGCCGGCAAATGCGCGCACCACGCGGCGCGTATCCAGATCGGGCACCAGCTTGCGTGCACCGGTCAGCAGCGCGTTTACATCGCTCGCATAGGTCTGCGTGTCGCCCGGCTCGCGCATGGCAGCCGTTGCGGTGATCACGGTGTTGCCGTGCACGGTGCCCGTGACGATAACGCCCTTGGAAACCGGCGTGGGAACGGGGTAGAGCGGCATGAGCGTGCTCGGCTCCTTGTCCAGCACCACGATGTTGCCCTGGCGCCAGACCATCTGGAACTCCTCGGCGCCCGCCATATGCGAGATGTCGGCGGCGCCGTTGCCCGCGGCGTTGATCAGGTAGCGGCAGCGCACATTGCCAGCGGGGGTCGCCAGCTTAAAGCGCGCGTCGTCGCCCGAGCCAGCAACCTCAATCGCCTCCACCGACGCGGACCGCATAAACGTTGCCCCGTTGGCCACGGCGTTCTCCAGCGCGGCGATGGCAACCTCAAACGGGTCGACAAACCCAGTCGAGGGGCACCACAACGCGCACGTTGCATCGGCACTGGCACGCGGCTCTAATTCGTGGATGCGGTCGGGTCCGACGATTGACAGCTCGGGCACACCGTTGGTAAGGCCGTTGCACCGCAGCTTCTCCAGATGTGCGCGGTCCTCATCGTTAAATCCCAGCACCATCGACCCGGTGCGGCAGAACAGAAAGCCCAGCTCCTGGGCCCACTTACCGTACAACTCGCAGCCACGGGCGTTGACCTGTGCCTTTACGGTTCCCGGCGCCGGATCGTAACCGGCGTGCACCAGGCCGCCGTTGGCCTTCGACGCGCCCAGCGCGATATCGTTTGCTGCTTCGACCACGCATATGGACAGGTCAAACCGCGCGAGCTGCCGCGCGATAGCGCATCCCGTGATGCCCGCGCCCACAATTGCGATATCAAACGTTTCTGCCACGGTGCCTCCCAGACAAGTTGACAGGCTGTCAATAAGACTATCCTACGGTCTGCATACCTCCAGCGCAGCGGCAATGCGGCGAACAGCCCCGCAACACCCGCCAACGGCAGACGAGGGGAGACCCGGCAACGTCGGCAACCTCGTATGCCACCTTCGGTGTCGGAGATTTGTCTCAATCTGTAACATCTGGGACTGTTTTTGCCGAGTTACTGTTACAGATTGAGATATTCGGTGCGGACGGCTTTCTTTGTCTCAATCTGTAACAGTTAGCTGATGATTTGGGTTCTAGATGTTACAGATCAAGACGAACCTTCCGGCGGATTTTGAATGTCTCGATCTGTAACAGTTAGACGAGGATTTGGGCTCCAGATGTTACAGATTGAGACGTTAGTCTGACGGCGCGCCCGCTCGTCTCGATCTGTAACATCTAGACCCGAATTTGCCGAGTTACTGTTACAGATTGAGATGTTTGTGTCCGCATCAGCCCCGCTTGCAACCGTAGTCCCATATAAACAAACCCCGTGGTAAACTTGACCGGACTGTAAATATTCCGAAAGGTACACCTCAATGTCCAAATACATCAACGAGCTCATGTCGCCGCAGCTTATGGGCGTCATCTATGCCTTCGTCGGCTTCATCATCGCCCTGTATGTGCTGTCGGTCGTCTATGTGTTCATCGACGCTCGCCGTCGCGGCGCCAGCGCCTACGTGGCATGGGGCATCATCGCCCTCATCCCGTTTGTGGGCCTCATCGCCTACCTGGTCCTGCGCCCGCACTCCTACGCGGCCGACCGCGAGGAGCAGGAGCTGGACATGGCCCTGCGCGAGCGCCAGCTTGCCCAGTACGGCACCTGCCCGCAGTGCGGCGCCCCCATCGAGAAAGACTTTGTCGTCTGCCCGGTGTGCGACACCCAGGTTCGCAACGTGTGCCCCAGCTGCCATCGGCCGCTCGACGCGCACTGGAAGGTCTGCCCCTACTGCCGAACTCGCATCCAGTAACGCATCCATCGCCGGGCCGGTCGCAAGCCACGGGCACCGCGCGCCACACGCAAGCCGCACACGCGCCCCACACCCCGCCCCACACGATGAAGCATGCGTAGAAAATCGCCCGCCGTGCCATTAAGGTGCGGCGGGCGCTTGTATACCAAGGCAACCTGCCTATAATGATGCAAGTCAAAAACGCCGAGCGCATCGCACACACTTGCATCAGGCATCCGAGAGGAGAAAACATACCCATGAAGGCACTCTACAATGACGGTTCGGTGGCCGAGCTCCCGCAGGACGAGGTCACGCACGTCATCCGTCACTCCGCCGCGCACATCATGGCGCAGGCCATCAAGCGCCTCTATCCCGAGGCCGACTTTGCCTACGGCCCCGCGACCGACAACGGCTTTTACTACGACGTCGACCTGCCCGAGGGCGTCAAGATCAGCGAGGACGACTTCCCCGCGATCGAGGCAGAGATGAAGAAGATCGTCAAGGAGAACCTCAAGTTCTCCGTGTACGAGAAGCCCCGCGCCGAGGCCATCGCCCTTATGGAGGAGCGCGGCGAGAAGTACAAGGTCGAGCACATCGGCGACCTGGACGACGACGCCCGCATCACCTTCTACCAGCAGGGCGACTACATCGACATGTGCGTCGGCCCTCACATCTGCTACACCAAGGCCCTCAAGGCCTTTAAGCTCACCGGCGTCTCGGGCGCTTACTGGAAGGGCGACAAGGACAACAAGATGCTCACCCGCATCAACGGCGTCGCCTTTGCCACCAAGGAAGAGCTCGACGAGCACATGCACATGCTGGAGGAGGCCAAGAAGCGCGACCACCGCAAGATCGGCCGCGAGATGGACCTCTTTATGATGCGCGACGAGGCCCCCGGCTTCCCGTTCTTCCTGCCCAACGGCATGATCCTTAAGAACACGCTGCTGGACTACTGGCGCGAGATTCACCACAAGGCCGGCTACGTGGAGATCTCCACGCCGCTCATCATGAACAAGCAGCTGTGGAAGACCTCGGGCCACTGGGACCACTACAAGGACAACATGTACTCCACCGTTATTGACGATGAAGAGTACTGCATTAAGCCTATGAACTGCCCGGGCGGCGTGCTGGTGTACGCCTCCAAGCCGCACTCCTACCGCGAGCTGCCCATTCGCGCCGGCGAGATTGGCCTGGTGCACCGTCACGAGCTGCGCGGCGCCCTGCACGGTCTGTTCCGCGTGCGCTGCTTTAACCAGGACGACGCCCACCTGTTTGTGCGTCCCGACCAGCTGACCGACGAGATCGTGGGTGTGGTCAACCTCATCGACTCCGTGTACCAGAAGTTTGGCTTTAAGTATCACGTTGAGCTTTCCACCCGCCCCGAGGACTCCATGGGCTCCGACGAGGATTGGGCGCGCGCCGAGGAGGGCCTGCGCACCGCTCTGGAGAAGCTGGGCATGGACTACGAGGTCAACGAGGGCGACGGCGCCTTCTACGGCCCCAAGATCGACTTCCACCTGGAGGACTCGCTCGGCCGTACCTGGCAGTGCGGTACCGTACAGCTCGACTTCCAGATGCCGCTCAACTTTGACCTGGAGTACGTGGACGCCGACGGCACCAAGAAGCGCCCCATCATGCTGCACCGCGTATGCTTTGGCTCCATCGAGCGTTTCATTGGTATTCTGATTGAGCACTTTGCCGGCAAGTTCCCCACCTGGCTGGCTCCCGTACAGGTCAAGGCACTTCCCGTCTCCTGTCTCTT
>URBB01000118.1 GCA_900545835.1 uncultured Collinsella sp.
TAAGTGCTTTCCGGCTCGTGCGGAATCTACGAAAACCTTGCGCCCGACCTTCGGCGGCGCGTGCCTGCGTCAACTATGGGGCAGTCGCTCTTACCGATGCCCGACGCCCCCTTCCCTAGTACTTAGGTCGGCGGGCTGATGGGTTGGGTCCCGTTGGGCTATAGGGTTGAAACGAAGTTGGACAGGCGGTGGAGGCCTTCGTCCAGATCTTGGTCGGAGACGCAGTAGCTTAGGCGGATGTGGTTTTCGGTGCCGAAGCAGTTGCCTGGGACTAGGGCTACGTTGGCTTCTTTGATGGCTTTGATGCAAAAATCTTCGCTTGTTAGGCCGAATTGTTTGATGCTGGGGAAGGCGTAGAAGGCGCCTGCCGGTTCCACTACGTCGAGGCCCATGGCGTCTAAGGCCGCGAGTACGCGTTCGCGACGGGCTCGGTAGACTTCGAGCATGGGGGTTGGGTCGACGGTGAGGGCTCGGGCTGCGGCGTCCATTTCGAAGGAGACGGCACTCGATACTAGGTATTGGTGAGCCTTGGCGATCTCGGCGATGACGGGTGCCACTGCTGCGAGCCAACCCAGGCGCCAGCCGGTCATAGCCCATGGCTTGGAGAAGCTCTCGATGACTACTGTCTGCTCGTGCAGCTCCGGGTGACGCTGGGCAAAGCGCTCGTAGCCATCCACATAGACCAGACGGTTGTATACGTCGTCGCAGACTACGTAGATGCCCGCCTGTTCTGCCACGTGCGCCACGGCGTCGAGCGATGCCGTGTTGAGGATGCAGCCCGTGGGGTTATTGGGCGAACAGATGACGATAGCCTTGGTCGCCGGGGTCACACAGGCGCAAAGCGCTTCCTCGTCAATCTGGAATTGCGCAGGCTCCGTATCCAAGAAGACCGCCTTGGCGTGGTTGGCCACGACGATGCTCTCGTACAGGCCAAAGGCGGGCGTGGGGATAATGACCTCGTCGCCGGGGTTGAGCATAGCCATAAATGTTGCCGACAGTGCCTCGGTCGCGCCGTCGGTCAGGATGACCTCATCGGCGGAAAACGCCAGGCCCGCGTCATCCATATATTTGGACAGTGCATCACGCAGGGCGGGGCGACCGTTGTTGGGCGGATAGTGCGTGTCACCGCGGTCCAGCGCGGCGGTCACCTCGGCGCTAATCACATCGGGCGTGGGAAAATCGGGCTCGCCGAGCGCGAGCGCGATACACCCCGGATGCCGGGCGGCGAGCGCGTTAATCCGGCGGATACCGGAGGGCTTGAGCATGGCAAGCGAGGTATTCATGGGCAGACGCATGGCGTTCCTTTCATAAGGGTTGCACTAGGATAGCGCGGCGGGGCGCCACCAGACGGTGTAACCTAAACGGAAACGAGCCGGAAAGGAGATGGTATGGAGACGACCGCGCGCGGCGACTTACCAAAAACACTGCACACCATTGCGTATATCAGTATTCCCAATAGCGCCGATCTTGATTTTTTGCTCTGGGACCTGCAGGATGCCATCGCCGCCTATGCTCAACTTTCCGGCACCGCACTCCCCCGCCCGGTCGACTTGAAGGCAAATGACGCCGGCAGCGTTGCCGATGGCATCGTGCTGGCCATTGAAGATGTGGCTGACGATGAGACGTTGACTGCTATCGAGCAGGCGCTTGAGCGCTTTGGCGGTACGGGAACGCGCGTCTATGCCGCGATTCGAGCCGCACAAGAGGGCACTGAGCAGGCGCGTGGGACCGCCGTTCGCCTGCACAAGGCATGTGAGCGCCATGACCAATTGTGGTGTGGCGGCGTTGCCATCTGCGCCGGCAGCGGCATCGCAGCGCTTCGCCATTCCCCGCGCATGGGACTCTTGCGGCGACCGTTTTCGGAGGCCATGGACAAGCTCGTGGGCGCCGTGCGCATGGGCTGCTCCGTCGAGCATGCACAGCGACTTGGCGGCGGCAATGCCGCCAACGTCGACGCCGACGGCATGGTTTGCGCCGAGCCAGCCGTGCCCGCGCCGATCTGGCGAGGCGTTCTGAAACGTCTGGGCGCCCACGCTCAAACAAAAATCTAAATTAAATAACAGCCCAGTCAACGGCTTCGTGCCAACGCTCGACAAGACGCTCCAGTCGCCAGGCGGCATTGGCAGGACTTGTCGAGGGCAGGACGACGGCGGGCAACCCCGTCCGATCTTGCAAGTAGCGTTTGTAGAGTCGCCCTGCCGTACCGCCGTTACAGACAACGACCTCGATCGGCGCGGCATCGGTAATGCGCTCGATATGTGCCGGCACAACGTTGCGAATGCTCGCGTCGCTCGAGCCCTTAATGTCGCAGCCCTCGATTGCATCCCACAGGGCCACGCCGCCGTTCAGCAGCATGGCCCGCTTGGCGGCAATGGAGGCATCGAGCGTCGCGGGCTCACCGCTTGCCAAAGGATCGCCCTCGTTGGGCGGCACAGGCACACCGAGGCACGCAGCCATCACACGCCAAAAGCGATTCTGAGGGTTGCCGTAATAAAAGGCATTTGCACGCGAGAGCACCGAGGGAAACGACCCCAGCACCAAAACGCGCGAGCGCTGGTCGAACACAGGCTCAAACCCATGCTCAATATGTTGATAGTCCTCGTCAGACACGGCCATGGGTTAGGCTCTCAACAGATAGCGCACCTCGTAGGGTGCAAGCTCAAGGGTACCCGTCAGCTCGACCGTGGGCGCATCGTCGGCAAGCAGGTCGACAAAGGACCCGTTGAGCTCGCCGGCGCCAAAGGTGTAAGGCTCGCCCACGGCGTTCACCGCCACGAGCACCGTCGCGTCATCACAGGCGCGCTCGAACAGCAGCTGCTTGTTCTGGATCACCACGTTGCGATAGGCACCGTAGTTGAGAGCACAGGCCGCAGCGTCATCGGCCGAGCGAAGGTGCGCAAGCTGCGTGATGAACGCCGTCAGCTCGTTGGGCGCAGGCTCATCGAGCGCAGGTCGCAGCGCCCAGTCGCCATCGGGGCCACCCTTTTCGCCGGCAATTCCCCACTCGCTGCCATAGTAGACGCACGGGATGCCCGGCATGCCAAAGAGCATGCCGTAGGCGGGACGCAGACACGACTTGTCGGTAAGGATACTTGCCAGGCGCGGCACATCGTGGTTGTCGACAAACGACAGCAGATGTTTGCCGCGGTAGATGCACCACGGATCGCCGCCAAACTGGCGGTGCAGCGAGTGGGCAATCTCGAACATGTTGACCGAGTTAAAGCTGGAGTACAGGCCCTTGTAGCACTCGTAGTTGGTGCAGGAGCCAAGCATCTCGTCGTTGACGATCTGGTTGTAGTCGCCGTGGAGCGTCTCACCAATCAGCACAAAGTCGGGCTTGAGCTCACGGGTAAAAGTATGCAGGTGGCGCATAAAATCGCGATCGAGCATATAGGCGACGTCCAAGCGCAGGCCGTCGATGCCAAAGACCTCGGCCCAGCGACGCACGGACTCAAGCAGGTAATCGACCACGGCGGGATTTTGCAGGTTGAGCTTCACAAGCTCAAAATGGCCCTCCCAGCCCTCGTACCAAAAGCCGTCGCCATAGCAGGAATCGCCGTCAAAACTGATGTGGAACCAGTCCTTGTAAGGCGAGTCCCACTTGCGTTCCTGCACGTCGCGGAAGGCCCAGAAACCGCGGCCCACATGGTTAAAGACGGCATCGAGCACCACGCGAATGCCATGGGCGTGCAGCGTCTCGCACACGGCGGCAAAATCGGCATCCCCGCCCAGGCGGCGGTCGATATGGCGCAGGCTGCGCGTATCGTAGCCGTGGCTATCAGACTCGAGCGGCGGGTTGATCAGCACAGCGCCAATACCGAGTTTTTGCAGGTAGTCGGCCCATTGGGCGATCTTCATGATGGGCGCATCGGGGTTGGGCGCAGCGTTGGCAGCCTGGGCGAGCTCATCCTCGGCAACGGGCGCGGCGTTTTCGCGCGGAGCTCCACAAAAGCCCAGCGGATAGATCTGGTAGAACGTCGTCTCGTATGCCCACATAGCAGCCTCCCGGCAATCTTTCACGCAACGCCATCCATTGTATGCCCGCCGAGCATCCCCTCCCCCAAAATAAGTTGCGGTGAAATAGGGACTGTTGAGACCAATAAACCGGGCAAACAGTCTCTATTCCACCGCAACTGATGAGGGAACGTGATTAGGCAACAGGCTTTGCGCGGCGAATGGCCGGGAACATCACCGTGATGGCGAGGATGACACCCACGGCGGCGATTGCGCCACCCGCGCAGCCGATCCAGGCGATACCGGGACCCGAAACCACGGCGCCGCCGATCGCGGTGCCCGTGCCGATGCCGAGGTTAAACAGGCCCGAGAAGATCGACATGGCGACGGCCGACGAATCCGCCGGTGTGTACTTGATGAGCTCGGCCTGAAACGCCACGTTAAAGGCCGTGGCGCAGCAGCCCCATAGCGCGCAAACAGCGAGAACGGCGACGAGCGACGGTGCAACCGGACCCATGAGCAGCAGAGCCACCGGCACGCCGGAGAGCGTGATAGCCAAGAACGGGAAGCGATGCCCATCGAACAGACGGCCGAACAGCCAGCTTCCGAGCAGACCAGAGCAGCCGAACGCCGTCAGCGTCATGGTAATAGCGCTTGCGTCGACGTGCGCGACCTGCGCCAGGAACGGCTCGATATAGCTGTAACCCGCATAATAGCCGGTTGCCATAAAGACCGTGACCGCGTAGAGCGCGATCAGGAACGGGTTCTTGAGCAGCACGGGCAGCTGTTTGACGGTAAAGCGCTCACCCGCCGGCATAGCCGGAAACACCGCGGCTTGGTACACCACCGCGGCGGCAGAGAAGGCACCGACCACGGCGAATGTCATGCGCCAGCCCACGGCCAGCCCGATGGCGCGGCCGATCGGCAGGCCAAAAATCTGCGCGATGGACGAGCCCGTGGCGATTATGCTGATGGCGAGCGCCCCATGGCGGGTGTCGACCAGGCGCGAAGCCATGATCGAGGCGACCGACCAGAACACGGCATGTGCGCAAGCGACCACCAGGCGCGCGCAGACCAGGATGGGATAAGTCGGCGCCACAGCGGACAGAAACTGGCCGAGCGAGAACACGGCGAGCACGCCCAGCAGCATCCGCTTGAACTCGAAACGCGAAGCGAACACCATGAGCGGCAACGACAGCAGCATGACGCCCCAGGCATAGACCGAGATCATGATGCCCGCCTGGGCCTCGGTGAGCGAGAACGACGCGGCGATATCAGTCAAAAGGCCGATGGGCATAAACTCCGACGTGTTGAACACGAACGCACAGCAGGTGAGCCCGACGAGCGGGAGCCACTGCCTGAGCGTGATGCCGTCTTGCCTTGCCTGACTCATATATAACGTCTCCAATCATTTTGAGTGGAGGCGATTATATAGCAACGGCCCCGCATCCGTCAGCAACAGATGCAGGGCCGAAAACAATTCGATACACAGAGGTTGCGCCGTCAATACATAACTATGCCAACCCCAGCAATATGCCCGCCGAATGCACGACAAACGCCACGATCCAGGCGACTGCCACCTGAAACGCGAACACGGCAACGGCGTAGCGCGCGCCCAGCTCGCTCTTGACGGCGCCGATGGCTGCCACACAGGGCGGGTACAGCAGCGTAAAGACCAGGAACACGTAAGCAGTAAACGG
>URBB01000119.1 GCA_900545835.1 uncultured Collinsella sp.
CGAGATAGGCTCCGGTCTCGTGGGCTCGGAGATGTGTATAAGAGACAGACCTACATGCGTGGCTGCAAGTTTGTGCAGATCCCCACGAGTCTGCTCGCAATGGTGGATTCGTCGGTGGGCGGCAAGACCGCCATCGACCTGGCTGCCGGCAAGAACCTGGCCGGCGCCTTTTGGCAGCCGAATGTGGTTATCGCCGACGTGGGGTGCCTGGCCACCCTTACGCCCGAGCAGTTCGCCGACGGCTGCGGCGAGGTCGTCAAGCACGCCGTGATCGCCGACCCAGAGCTTTTCGCCGAGCTGGAGAAGACCCCGCTCACGCTGGAGCTGCTCAACCGCGATGTAGCCCGCGTAGCGCTCATCATCGCCCGCAATATTGACATCAAGCGCGCCGTGGTCGTCGCCGACGAGCGCGAAACCAACCAGCGCAAGCTCCTCAATTTTGGACACAGCGCCGGACACGCCGTCGAGGCCTGCGAGCACTTTGAGCTCGGACACGGCAACTGCGTTTCGATCGGCATGGGCATCATCACGCGCGCCGCGGCCCTGCACGGCATTTGCGATGCTGCACTGCCCGATCGTATTGAGGAACTCTGCGCCCGCCATGGCCTCAAGACCCGCTGCGACCTAGATGCCGACGCCGTCTTTGCCGAGGCGCTGCACGACAAAAAACGCTCCGGTGACACCATCGACCTGGTGATTCCGCACGGCATTGGCCGCTGCAGCATCGACCGCATGCCGCTTTCCACCTTCCACGATTTGATTGCCGAGGGCCTCGGCCAGAAGGGAGACGCTTCCGCATGTTAGCCCGCATTACCCCGTCCCCGCTCAAGGGCACCGTTCCCGCCATCGCGTCCAAGTCGATGGCGCATCGCCTGATCATCTGCGCTGCGCTTGCCAACGGCGAGACGCACGTTACCTGCAACACCACCTGCGCCGACATCGAGGCCACGGTGCGTTGCCTCACGGCGCTCGGCGCCCGCATCGAGACCGCCGAGGACGGCTTCCAGGTCCACCCCACTATGAAGAGCGTTGAGTTTGGCCTGCTCAAGGCCCTTGCCGGTGGCACGCTCGACTGCGGCGAGAGCGGCTCCACGCTGCGTTTTATGCTGCCTGTCGCCTGTGCGCTGGGTGCGGAGGCCACCTTTGTGGGCCAAGGTCGCCTAGGCGCCCGCCCGCTCTCCCCGCTCTCGGACGAAATCATCGCCGCCGGCTGCGACCTGCAGGGTCTGGGCGGTTTTCCGCTCAAGACGAGCGGCCGCATGCGCCCGGGCACCTTTGTGCTGCCGGGCAACGTGAGCTCGCAGTACATCTCGGGCCTGCTGCTGGCGGCTCCGCTGCTGGCCCAGCCCTCCTGCGTGCAGGTGACCGGCCTCATCGAGAGCCGCCCCTACATCAATCTGACTATCCAGGCCATGAAGGCCTTTGGCGTTGAGGTCAACGTCGAGCGCATTCCCGCCAAGGACGGTCAGCCCGAGGTCACGAACTTCCGCGTGAGCAGTGGCTCGTACCGCACGCCCGGCAGCGTGGCCGTCGAGGGCGACTGGTCCAACGCCGCCTTTTGGTTGTGCGCTGGCGCCATCGGCACCGACCCCATCACCGTGGAGGGCGTGTCGCTGAGCTCCGCGCAGGGCGACCGCAACGTGCTTGCCGCGCTTTCGCGCTTTGGCGCCCGCATCGTGCGCTCCACCAACGCCGCCACCGTGCAGTCCGACAAGCTCGCCGGCTTTGAGATGAGCGCCCACGACATCCCCGACCTGGTGCCCGTTATCTCGGCCGTGGCATCGTTGGCACAGGGCCGCACGTTCATCCGCGATTGCGCCCGCCTGCGCATCAAGGAATCCGACCGTCTGGCCACTACCACCCGCGAGCTCACCGCGCTGGGCGCACAGGTGCGCATTGCCGGCGACGACCTCATCATCAAGGGTGTCAACGCCTTTACTGGCGGCGAGGTCGATTCGCACAACGACCACCGCATCGCCATGATGGCTGCCATCGCTGCGAGCCGCGCCACTGGCGAAGTTGTGATCCACGGCGCCGAGGCCGTCAACAAGTCCTATCCCGATTTCTTTGACCACTACCGCCTGCTGGGCGGCAAGGTCACGCTCGAGGAGGAATAGCATGTCCTCGACCTTTGGCAACGTTTTACATCTGAGCATTTTCGGCCAGTCGCACTCCCCTGCTATCGGCTGCTCACTCGATGGCATTCCCGCCGGCATTGCCATTGACCAGGAGCAGCTGCAGGCCTTTTTGGACCGTCGTGCCCCCGGTCGCGACGAGACCGCAACCAAGCGCCACGAGGCCGACGCCGCGCATATCATTGCCGGTGTGGTCGATGGACACACCACCGGCGCACCCATAGCCGCAATTATCGAGAACACCAACACGCGCTCCAATGATTACTCCGAGCTGCGCTGCAAGCCCCGTCCCGGACATGCGGACTTCCCCGCGCGCGTGAAGTATCACAACATGCACGATGTTGCTGGTGGCGGGCATTTTTCCGGCCGCCTAACGGCACCCTTATGCATCGCCGGCGGCATTGCGCTACAGGCACTCGAGGCCCGCGGCATTCAGGTCATGGCGCACGTCGCGCAGATCGGCGGCATCTCCGACCTGCCCATGGACGACATGGTCTATCGCGAGGCCGACCGCAAGGCGATCCTTACGAACGACCTGCCGTGCATTGACGCCGCCGCAGCCGGCCGCATGCGCGAGGAGATTCTGGCCGCGCGCGATGAACTCGACAGCATCGGCGGCATCGTGGAGTGCGGCATTTACGGGCTTCCCACGGGCATCGGCGACCCCATGTTCGACGGCATCGAGAACCGCATCGCGCAAATCGCGTTTGGCATTCCCGCCGTAAAGGGCGTGGAGTTTGGCATGGGCTTTGCCGTGGCCGCCATGCGCGGCAGCGAGAACAACGATCCGTATCGCATCGATGCCGAGACCGGCGAGATCGAAGTCGAGTCCAATAACGCCGGCGGCATCCTGGGCGGTATTTCGACCGGCGCGCCCGTCATGTGGCGCATGGCCGTAAAGCCGACGCCCTCCATTGGCCGCGAGCAGCAGACCGTAGACATGGACGCTATGGAAAATGCCGAGCTCTCGGTCCACGGCCGTCACGATCCCTGCATCGTCCCCCGAGCCGTCCCCGTAGCCGAGGCAGCCGCGGCGCTCGCCATCTGGGACGCCCTCCTCGAGGACGCCGCCCAGCGCTAACCAGCCCACCCCGGGCAATGATTCACGAAAGGGGTCCCTATGGACCTTGCTGACATCCGCCAGGCCATCGATGGCATCGACACCACGCTCCTCAACAGCTTTATCGAGCGCATGGACATTGCCACCGAGGTCGCCAAGTCAAAAACCGAGATGGGCAAGGCCGTCTTCGACCCCGCCCGCGAGCGCTCCAAGCTCAACAACCTCGCCAGCCGCGCGCCCGAGCGCTACGAGGCGCAGACCATCACCCTGTTCCGTCTCCTCATGAGCATGAGCAAGGCCGAGCAGCAGCGCTACATCAACGAACTCAAGGGCATCACTGTCTCGCAAAAGGCCCACGCCACGGCTGCAGCCTCCGACACGCCCTTCCCTCAAACTGCCACCGTCGCTTGCCAGGGCGTTGAGGGCGCTTACAGTCAAATCGCCGCGTGCAAGCTCTTCGACGTGCCCGACATCGCGTTTTTCGAGACCTTCGAAGGCGTTATGCGCGCTGTGCGCGACGGCTTCTGCGAATTTGGCGTACTGCCCATCGAAAACTCCACCGCCGGCTCGGTCAACGCCGTCTACGACCTGCTCGCCCAGTTCGACTTCCACATCGTGCGCTCGCTGCGCCTCAAGATCGACCACAACTTGCTCGTCAAGCCCGGCACCAAGCTCGCCGACGTGCGCGAGGTCTACAGCCACGGCCAAGCCATTGCCCAGTGTGCCGGCTTTATCGAGTCCCACGGCCTGCACGCCACCAAGTACCCCAACACGGCCATGTCGGCCGAGATGGTCGCCAGCTCCGGGCGCACCGATGTTGCCGCCATCGCCTCGCGCAGCTGTGCCACGCTGTATGGCCTCGAGGTGTTGGAGCCCAACATCCAGGACTCGGACAACAACTACACGCGCTTTGTCGTCATCAGCCGCGAGCCGCGCGTCTACCCCGGCGCCAACCGTACCTCGCTCATGATCACCACGGCCAACGAGCCGGGCGCCCTCTATCGCGTGCTCGAGCGCTTCTACGCACTCAACATCAACCTCATCAAGCTCGAGAGCCGCCCCATCCCCGGTCGCGACTTTGAGTTTATGTTCTACTTTGACCTGGACTGCCCCTTTGGCAGCAAGGCCCTCGACGACCTGCTCGATTCCATCGACGACGTGTGTGAGAGCTTCACCTACTTTGGCAGCTACACGGAGGTGCTCTAGATGACCGATACCGCCGCAACCCGCCCCTACGGTGTGCTGGGCCGCGTGCTGGGCCACAGCTACACCCCGACCATCTACAAGGAGCTCGCTGGGCTCGAGTACGTGCGATTTGAGCGCGAGCCCGAGGACCTCGCGGCCTTTATGACGGGCGACGAATGGGAGGGCACCAACGTGACCATCCCCTACAAGCGCGCCGTCATGGAATATCTTGACGAGCTGAGTCCGCTGGCCGAACGCATGGGCAACGTCAACACCATCACGCGCCTGCCCGACGGCCGCCTGCGCGGCGACAACACCGACTACTTTGGTTTTCAGTGTCTAGTCGAGGAGTTGGGCGTAGAGGTTGCCGGCAAAAAGGTCCTCGTGCTTGGTGCCACCGGTGGCGCCGGCACCACGGCGAGCATGGTACTCGGCGACTTGGACGCCATCGTCGTACCAGTCGGTCGCACGAGCGAGGTCAACTACGGCAATATCGCGCAGCAGTCCGACGCCGCCCTGCTCGTCAACTGCACGCCTGCCGGCATGTTCCCCCACTGCCCCGACGCGCCTTGCACGCTCGAAGGGCTCGATGTGCTCGAAGGCGTGATCGACATTGTCTACAACCCCGCCCGCACGGGACTCATGCTCGAGGCCGAGCGCCGCGGTATCCCCTGCATCGGCGGCCTGCTGATGCTCGTGGCCCAGGCGGCACAGGCCGTCGAGCGCTATACCGGCCAGGTCACCCCGCGCGAGCGCATCCTGGACGTAACGGAGCGCCTGTCGCGCCAAGAGCAGAACATCGCCCTGATTGGCATGCCGGGCTCGGGCAAGACCCGCGTGGGCGAGCAGATCGCTCAGCTCACGGGCCGCGAGCACATCGACCTGGATCGCGCGCTTGAGGAGCGTCTAGGCATGCCCTGCGCCGACTATATCGTCGAGCGCGGCGAGGCGACCTTCCGCGAGCAGGAGACGGCGGCGCTGGCCGACATCTCCAAGCGCAGCGGCCTGGTGCTCTCCACCGGTGGCGGCGTGGTCACACGCGACGAGAACTATCCGCTGCTGCACCAGAACAGCCAGATCGTGATGATCAACCGCAAGCTCGACGAGCTCGCCCACAAGGGCCGCCCCATCACCGCGCGCGACGGCATCGACAAGCTGGCCGAGCAGCGTATGCCGCGCTACCGCGCCTGGGCCGACTACATCATCGACTCACGCGACTGCGCCGCCAACACCTGTCTCTTATACACATCTGACGCTGCCGACGACGGAGAG
>URBB01000120.1 GCA_900545835.1 uncultured Collinsella sp.
CTCCGGTCTCGTGGGCTCGGAGATGTGTATAAGAGACAGCAGAATGGGGATATTGAACATGGTGAGCGCGACGGCGCCGGAGATGATGGAGTACTTCCAGCCCAGCTGCACCGAGAACACCAGGAAGCCAAACATGCCGACGACGATGGAAGGCAGCGAGGACAGCGTCTCGATGGCGGTAGAGGCGATGTCGCGGATAGGGCCGTTCGGCGCGTACTCAACCAGGAAGACCGCTCCGCCTAGGCTGATGGGCACCGAGATGATCAGAGTGATCAGCAGCAGGTAGAACGAGTCGAACAGCTGGTAGAGCACGCCGCCCTGCGTTCCGTTGGCGCGCGACGGCTCTGTGAGAAAGCCCGGCTGGAACAGCGTCGAGATGCCCTCGAACAGGATATAGGCCACCATGGAGATGACGATGAGCATGACGATGGCGACGATCGCCGTCAGCACGCCCGTGGCGATGCGATCCTGCTTTTGGACACGCCCGAGCCTCGCCTCGTCGATGTGGATGCGCGTGCTAGCCACGAGCCTTCGCCCCCTTGCGGCCAATGAGATGGATGATCAGGATGAAGATGAGGCTCATGCCCATCAGCAGCAGACCGAGTGCCCACAGGACGTCGTCCTGGGCCGAGCCCTCGGCGTAGACCGCCATGGACGTGGTGAGCGTGGTGGTGATGGTCGAAGCCGGCGACAGCAGCGACGTCGGCATGGCCTCGATGCCGCCGATGACCATGCGCACGGCGAGCGTCTCGCCAAAGGCGCGGGTCATGCCCAAGATAACCGCGGTCATGAGCGACGGCATGGCGGACTTGAGCACCACGTGCCAGATGGTCTGCCAGCGGGTGTAGCCCAGCGCGAGCGAGCCCTGTCGGTAGCCGTCGGGCACGGCGCGCAGGCCATCGACCGAAAGCGTGGTCATCGTCGGCAGAATCATGACCGCCAGCACGATGGCGCCGGGCAAGATGCCCAGGCCCGTGCTCACATGGAAAACACTCTTCATAAGGCCGACAACCACGTGAAAGCCGATCAAGCCAAAGACGACCGAGGGAATGCCGGTCAAAAGCTCAATAAGCGGCTGAAAGATCTTGGAACCAAACTTAGGCTGGATCTCGACCGCAAAGATGGCAGAGCCGATGGCGATGGGCAGCGCGATGAGCGTGGAGAGCACCATGACTGCAAACGAGGTGACGATCAGGGGCAGGGCGCCGGTATAAGGCAGGCCGTTTTCGGCCGTGTTGGCCAGGTCCCACTTGGTGCCGGTAAAGAACTCGACGACCGAGACGCCGTCCTTGATAAAAGCCGAGAGGCCCTTTTGGGCGACCATAAAGATGAGCGCGGCAACGACAAGCGTCACGAGCGCTACGCACGCGCCCGTGACGCTCAGGCCCACGTTCTCAAGGTCGCGCTTTGGCAGCTGTTTTGCCATTGCAAACCTTTCCGGGGGCGATTACTTATTTAGCAGAGACCTTGCCGCTGGCGTCCTTGACGACCTTCATGGCAGAGACGGGGATAAAGCCCTGCTCCTCGACGAGCTTGCCCTGGACGTCGTCGGAAAGCATGAACTCCAGGAAGGCCGTGGTGGCCTCGTCGGCGTCCTTGGAGCAGTACATGTGCTCGGTAGCCCAGATCTTGAAGGAGTCGTCGGTGACGTTTGCGCTCTTGGGCTCGACGCCCTCGACCTTGATGGCGTTGAACTTGGAGTCATCGAAGTGCGAGAAGTCGAGGTAGGAGATGGCGTTGTCGGTACTGCCCATCTGAGTCTGGACGTCGCCGGACTTGTCGAGCTCGGCATCGCCCTTAAAGTCGACGGTCTCGTCGCCAAAGACGGCGGCCTCGAAGGTGGCGCGGGTGCCGGAGCCGGCCTTGCGGTTGAGGACGACGATCTTGACGTCGTCGCCGCCGACCTCCTTCCAGTTGGTGATTTGGCCGGAGAAGATACCTTTGAGCTGCTCGAGGGACAGGTCGTCGACCGTCACGTTCTTGGAGACGACGGGACCCATGCCCACGACGGCGACCTCGTGATCGACGAGGTTCTTGACCTGGTCGGCCTCGAGCTTGGTCTCGGCGAAGACGTCGGAGTTACCGATGGTGACGGTGCCGGCGGCGACAGCGGTCAGGCCCTTGCCCGAACCGTTACCCGAACCGGAGACGGAGACGTCGGGGTTGGCATCCATGAACTTCTCGGCAGCAGCCTCGACGAGAGCCTGGAACGAGGAGGCACCGTCGTAGGTCACCTCGCCGGAGACGGACTCGGCAGCGGCAGCGGCGCTGCCCTTGTCGGCGGCGTCGGATGCGCCGGAGCCGCCACAACCAACGAGACCGAGGCCCACGATGCTGGCGAGGCCACCAGCGAGGCCGAGGAACTGACGACGAGAATAAGCCTGATCGAGCATGATCTTCCTTTCATACATGCGACTCGCGGGCACCCTGCCCGCTTTGCTGTTTGGAAAGATACGGCCCCGACCGGGCATCGCCCGCGCCAACTACGGTTTCTTACGGGCATCTGATAGACCCTTACCGCAAGCGCGACTCGGCTTTACAAACGAATAACAAACCCGCCGCCAAGCATGGCCCGCCTTTTACACCAGAGGAACGTCCAACGGCTATCCCACCACAACAGAAAAAGCCCGGGCCGAAGCACCGGGCTCGTTATGCAAGTTTGTATCCAAGCAGGATATAGGGGTTTTCCAGGTGCCCGAGATTGCCCCGAAAGAGGAGCGCCGCGTACTTTGGTACGCAAGCAACGGTTTGAGGGGCAAGGTCGGGTGCCTGGGGAAGCCCTACAGCTCTAGCTCATTCAAGCGCAGGATGGCCACGATGTAGATCTTGAGCGCCTGTTTAAGCTGTTCCTCATTGGCGCACTCGTTGGGGCCGTGCATCTGGCCGCCCCATGCGGGCAGCTCCAAGCCGGTCTCCTCGGGGCCAAACGACACGGCGCGGGCAAAGTTGCGCGCATACGTGCCGCCGCCCATGGCAAAGGGCTCAGCATGCTTGCCCGTAAACTCGTTATAGGTATCAATAAGCGCCTTCACGGCCGGATCGTCGGCAGACACCGAGAACGGCACCTTTGCATGACCCAGGCGACACGTCACGTCAAAGCGCCCCACGAGCGGCTCGAGCTGCTCGCGGATGGTATCGGCGCTCGTGCTATCAGGGAAACGCACGTCGATGACCTGCTCGATATGGCCATCCACCACGCGGATGACGCCGGGGTTGCAGGTGAGCGGGCCAAACGCCGGGCTCGTCGCGTCGATACCCAGGCCGCGACCATAGGCGTCCGCATGCACAAAGGCCAAAAACTTGACAAACTCGTGCTCGGCAGGCGTCAGCAGGCGCTCGCCGCGGGCACCAAACGCGTCCTCGGCCTCGCGCAGATACGACACGATCAGGC
This sequence comes from uncultured Collinsella sp., assembly GCA_900545835.1. GTDB lineage: Bacteria > Actinomycetota > Coriobacteriia > Coriobacteriales > Coriobacteriaceae > Collinsella. The sequence goes on from URBB01000120.1 coordinate 3,392, forward strand.
CGACGGCATTGATCGTCCCCTCGGGCATCGAGGCGTGACCGCCAATACCGTGGGCGAAAATCTGCACATGACCATTGTCGAGAGCCGTGATCTCCAGGCGGTCAGCATTCTCGACCGGCGCCGGCAGCTCATCGGCGGCAATCGCAAGCTCGCAGATGGACTGCGACGGAATGGCATTGCTCGCCTCGGAGCCGCTCCACGACACGATGCGCCCGCCGTCGATCTTGGGACTCACGAACGTCGCCCCAAACTGGCCCTTCTCGGCATTGCAGACCGGGAACTCGGCATCAGGCGTAAACAGAAAGTCAGGGTTGGGGTAGTTCTCCAGATAATGGCGAACGTCGGACATGCCCACTTCCTCATCGCAGCCCAGCAGCGCGCGGAAGGTGTAGCGCGGAACAATGCCGTGCTTGAACAGGTACGCGCCGGCATAAAGCGACAGCACTGCCGGGCCCTTGTCGTCGATCACGCCGCGACCGAGCAACCAGCCCTCGCGACGCTCCATCGCGAACGGATCGGTGTTCCAGCCAGGGCCGGCGGGAACCACGTCCACGTGGCAGATAGTCGCGAGCTGCTTGTCGCCGCGGCCCGGGATATCGGCGATTCCCACATAGCCCTCGTCGTCGCTCGTCTGATAGCCGAGCTTCTGCGCGATGCCGAGCGCGCAATCGAGCGCGTCACGGACCGGGCGGCCAAACGGCGCGCCGGGCTCCGCATCGGCAGAAACTGCCACGGAAGGATAACTCACCAGCTGCTCGATATCAGCGACGACATCCTCCCAGACCTCGTCGACATACTCAGCGACGCTCTGCTCCACCTGATTCATGGACGACCTCCTCACCAATGAGTGACGGGTACGCCCGCCCCTCACATTACGTCTATTAGATAGCGAAAAGTTTAGCAAGCTCGGCCACCGAGTGCACCACTGCATCGGCACCCGCCGCCTCGTGCTCGCCCGGCGCTGCCGCGCCCGAATAGATGCCGATGCACGGCACGCCCATCGCGTGTGCGCCCTCCACATCGTTAAAGCGATCGCCGATCATCACGGCATCGCCCGCCGTCGCGCCGAGCGCCGCCAGGGCATCGCGAACCGAATCGGCCTTGGTCTCGCGTCCCTGCGGCGGATTCATGCCAACCACCGCCTCAAACTGCGAAAGCCCCAGCTCGCCCACCATGTCAATGCACTTTGCCTCCATGCGTGACGTCGCCACGACCAAGCGATGCCCCTGCGCGACAAGGCCATCGAGCAGCTCGGGGATTCCATCGAACACGGGATACTCTTCCGGTCCCAGCTCATCAAAAAAGGCACGGTACTCGTCAGCCACCACAAGCGACTCCTCGCGGGAGAAGCCATAAAAGTCGTGAAAGCTCTTCCACAGGGGCGGCCCGATCATGCGGCGCAGGTCACCCATCTGCGCCTCCGAAAACCCGCGCGCGGCCAACGTCTTGCGCGTCGAGCTCATCACCGCCCGGCCCGTATCGGCCACCGTGCCGTCAAAATCGAACAGCACAACCGGCCGCCTGTATATCTCCAACGCCTCCATCGGCATTCCTCTTCCCCAGTTGATGATTTCCACACCGACACTTCAAACTGTTGACTATTCAACAATTGAACCTAGAAATGTGGAACGACTCCACTATACTTGTCGCACTTTGCTCTCAGAAGGCGGCGCGCAAGCGCCCCAATGAAAGGTGCAATTATGTCTTTTGCCATCATAACCGACTCCACGTCGGACATCTCCCCCGCCCGTGCTCAAGAGCTTGGCATTTACGTCATTCCACTGCATGTGATTATCGAGGGCGAGGACCTGCTCGACCAGGTACAGATCACCGCCGAGGAGTACGTCTCCCGCATGGCCGGCTCCGAGCAGCTGCCGCACACCTCGCAGCCGAGCGCCGGCGAGTTCAAGGCACTCTTTGACCGCGTGCGTGCTGACGGCCACGACAGCGCGATCTTTATCTCGCTGTGCAGCGAATGGTCCGCCTGCTATTCCAACGCATGCCTGGTCGCCGAGCCCACGAGACTCGACGTCATCTCGTATGCCGTCTTCTG
>URBB01000121.1 GCA_900545835.1 uncultured Collinsella sp.
GGCCTGCTGGGCGGCCTCGACTTCCTGGGCGCGAGCCTCGATCACCGGGTCGAGCTGCTTGCGGACCATGGCGACGTAGGCGTCCTCCAGGGCGGAGGAAGCGGACTTAGCGGGAATCTTCATATCGGCGAGATGACCCATCAGTTCCTTGGAGGTCATGCCGAACTCTTTGGCCAGGGTGGACACACGGACTTTTGCCATATGACTTCACCTACCCTTTCTGGCACCTTGGGTGCCTAGAGACTGAACGAGCGTGGGAGATGCGCCGGAACCTGTCCGGCGCGACCGCGCGCTAGATCAGGTCCTCCGCATCATCGAAGGCGTCGGTGTCGTGGACACCGCAGAAACGGGAGCCGGGACGGGCCTGGTTGCGGCACTGGATGCCGTCCTCGGACACGTACTCGCAGCGACGGACGTCGTCGTCCTCCTCGTCACCGATCAGGTCGGCGGCGGGCTCCTCGTGAACGGGGACGTTCTTGAGGATGTCGGCGGCAAGGGTCTCGGACTTGATGTCGATGTGCCAGCCGGTCAGGCGAGCGGCGAGGCGGGCGTTCTGGCCCTCCTTGCCAATGGCGAGGGACAGCTGGTCGTCGGGCACGATGACGCCGGCGTAGGCCTTCTCCTCGTCAATGAGGACGCGAGTGACCTTGGCGGGCGACAGGGCGTTGGCGACATAGACGGCCGGATCGGCATCCCACAGGATGACGTCGACACGCTCACCACGGAGCTCGCCAACGACGGCGCGGACACGGCTGCCCTTGGGGCCGACGCAGGCGCCCACGGGATCCAGACGATCGTCGAGCGAGTGGACGGCGACCTTGGAGCGCTGGCCCGGCTCGCGGGCGATCGACTTGATCTGGACGGTGCCCTCATAGATCTCGGGCACCTCCTGCTCAAACAGACGACGCATGAGCTCGGGGTGGGTGCGGGAGATGACGATCGGCGGACGGCTGTGCTCGCCGCGAACCGGCTGCAGGTTGGAGTTGGGGTCGCGAACGTCGATGATCACGGCCTTGATGTGCTGGTTGTGCAGATAGCGCTCGCCCATCGGACGCTCGTTGCGCTCGTCCTCGTAACGGCGCTGGTCAAAGTGCGGCAGCTCGGCCTCGACGCCGTCACGGATCTTGACGATGGTGAAGTCGGGCGTGGACTGCAGCACGGTACCGCTGATAAGGTCACCGATGCGGCCGGAGAACTCCTCGTAGATCTGCTCGCGGGCGGAGTTGCGAACGATGGCGTTGATCTCGGCCTTGGCGTGCTGGGCGGCGATGCGGCTCGTGTTCTTGGGGGTGACGTCGATCTCCTCGAACTCGGTGAAGTTGCCCTCCTCGTCCATGGAATCGTCGATCGGCTCCAGGCGGTAGACGTAAATCTTACCGGTGGTGCGGTCGATGGTCACCTTAGCGCCCCAGTCAAGATGCAAAATCTCGGCATAGCTCTTGGCGAGCGACTGCTCCAGACGGTCAATCAGGTAGAGCTGGTCGATGTGCTTGTCCTGGCAAAGCTCCATCAGGGCGGACATCATGTCGGATGCTGCCATCTTATTTTCCTTCCTTCGCGGGCTTGAAGTCATAGGTGGGCTTCAACTTGCACTTTTTAACATCAGAGAAATCGAGGGTGACGGACTCGCCGTCCTCGAGCTCGAGGGTCACGTTCGTCTCGGTCGCGGCGGCAATCTTGCCGGTGTACTTGCGACGGCCCTCGGTGGCGGTGGAGGTGAGCTCGCAGTCCTCGCCCACAAAGCGGGCAAAGTCGCGCGGGCGGCGCAGCGGGCGCGCCATGCCCGGGCTCGACACCTCGAGCGTATAGCTCGAAGAGATGGGGTCGAGCTCCTCAATCACGTCGCCGACCCACTTCGTGTTGGCCGTGACGTCGTTGAGCGACAGGCTCTGACCCTCGGCACCCTCGATACGCACGCGCACACAGGGGGCCTTGGTGGCACCCACGAGCTCGACGTCGACGATGTCGACATCGTGCTGGGGAGCGACGGCCTCGAGCGCGTCGATAATCGCCTGCTCGGTCTTGGTCTTGACCATTGCGGCACCTCCATCCATACAAAAAAGAAGCGGGGCCGAAACCCCACTTCTTTCATTTACAACTTCATTTGCAAGCAAACTATACCAATACCTGCGAATACGTGCAAGCACAACGCAAACCCGCAGGTCAGCGTGCCCACAGCATCTCCACAAGAATACAACAATTAGGCGAGGGCCCCTATGCGGTGCTCCCCCAAAAGCCTCAAAACGGGCCATGCGTCCCAGCGCACCGGTCGAATCGGGCCCTCTGGGCATTCCATCCCTGAGCACACACCGGTCAGACTGGAGCTGAGAGGCATTCTGTAGCGAGAAAGCCTGCCGTACGCATTGACCGCACAACCTTCCGAATCCTCTACGGCAAGGAGACACCATGAAACGCCTAGGCACCCTCTGCGCAACTGCGCTCGTCGTCGCTGCCTGCTCATTCGCCCTGACGGGCTGCAGCAATATCGATGGTAAAACCAGACCATTCGAGTCGGATCTCGGCAGCTCCGAAGGCATCGAGAAAACGACGCCTTCGGAGCGTTTCGACAAAATAGACGAAGATATAGTCGACCCCCAGGGTTTGGGTCCCGACCCTCAAGAACAGTTCCCCATCGACCTAGAGGCAGACGAGAACGTCCATGTTACCTGCGTGGGCAAGGACACAGATGGCTACGGCGACGCCGTGTTGGTCTTTGCGGTAACAAACAACACCAATGTCGACATGGTGTTTGGCGATGTGGATGCTTATGCCTACGTCAACGGTGTCGTCCGCGACGTGCGCATGCGCCAGCCCGTCGCCGCAGGCGAAGAAACGACCGCGATGCTCACCTTTGTAGGCACCTTCGACGATCCAGACTTTGACGTGAACAACGACCTCAACGACATCTACCTCAATATCTGGATGTTCGAGGAGCAGACGGGCAATGTCTACTTTAGGGACCTGGTACACATTCCATAGCGGGTGACATGGAACATAAACCAAGCAGGGTACACAACGAAAGACGAGGGACGACCCAACCGGATCGTCCCTCGTCTTAAACGCGTCAACTATACGCGCGGTATTTACTTAACCACCAGGTTGACCAGCTTGCCGGGCACGCAGATGGCCTTGACGACCGTCTTGCCCTCGAGCCACTTGGCAACGGCCTCCTCGGCGGCAGCCCGCATCTCCTCGTTGGAGGCATCGCGGGCAACGTCGATGCGGCCGCGGACCTTACCGAGCACCTGGACGACAATCTGCACCGTGTCCTCAATGGACTCGGCCAGGTCGAACTCGGGCCAGGCGGCGGTGTAGGCGTTGCCCTCGCAGCCGAGAGCCTCATGCCACAGCTCGTCGGCCCAGAACGGGCAGATAGGGGCAAGGACGCTCACGATATCCTTGGCCACGCCGTAGCACAGCGCCTTGTCGCGGTCAGTACCCTCGGTAGCGTTGAGGTAGGCGCTCGCCGCGTTGACGAGCTCCATGACGGCCGAGATCGCAGTGTTGAACTGGCCGCGGTCGAAGTCCTCGGTGCACTTGGCGATGGTACGGTGACGCTCGCGATAGAGCTTCATCGCAACCTCGTCGAGCGCGGACTTGTCGAAGGCCACGTTGGCGTCGCCGGACTGGACGAGCTGCCACACGATACGCCAGGCGCGCTTGATGAAGCGGTTGGCGCCCTCAACGGCCTTGGGATCCCAGTCGAAGTCCTTCTCGGGCGGGGCGATAAACAGGATCGCCAGACGCATGGTGTCGGCGCCATAGGGCTCGATGACCGAGCTCGGGGGCACGACGTTGCCCTTGGACTTGGACATGGTGTCGCCGTTCTCGTCCTTGACCATGCCCTGGCACAGCAGGTTGGTGAAGGGCTCGTCCACGCTCAGCAGACCCAGGTCGCGCAGGGCCTTGGTAAAGAAGCGGCTGTAGAGCAGGTGCAGAATGGCGTGCTCGATGCCGCCGATGTAGTTATCGACGGGCATCCAACGGTCGGCGGCCTCGCGAGAGAAGGGCAGCTCGGTGTTGTGCGGGTCGGTATAGCGCAGGTAATACCAGCTGGAGCAGGTGAACGTGTCCATGGTATCAGTCTCGCGCTTAGCCGGGCGACCGCAGACCGGGCAGGTGGTCTCGTAGAACTCCTTGCACTCGGCGAGGGTCTCGCCGGCGCCCAGGTCCAGGTTCTCGGGCAGCGTCACCGGCAGCTGGTCCTCGGGCACGGGCACGATGCCACAGTGCTCGCAGTGGATGGCCGGGATGGGGTTGCCCCAATAGCGCTGGCGGCTTATGAGCCAGTCGCGCAGACGGAACTCGACCTTGCGACGACCGCAGCCCATGGCCTCGAGGTCGGCCACGATGGCAGCCTCGCCCTCGGAGTGCTTGCCGCCGCGCGTGCCGGTGTACTTGCCGGACTGAACGAGCGTGCCCTCGGCAGCGTGGGCGCAATCCCAGTCGACGGTCTCGGCATGGAAGGTATCGATGGTCTCACCGCTGGCCTCGACGGCAGCGCGGTCGTCATCGTCCAGGATGATCGGCACGATCGGCAGGTCGTACTTGCGGGCGAACTCAAAGTCGCGCTGGTCGCCGCAGGGAACGGCCATGACGGCGCCGGTGCCGTAGTCGGCAACGACATAATCGGCAACCCACACGGGGACCTTCTCGCCGTTAACGGGGTTCACCACGTAGCGGCCGGTAAAGGCGCCGTGCTTCTCGAGGGTGCCCTGGGCACGCTCGACGGCAGAGATATGCTTGGAGTCCTCGACGATCTTGGTGACGGCCTCCTCGTACTCCGTGCCCTCGACGAGCTCGTGCAGACGAGCGTACTCGGGAGCCAAGACAAAGAAGGACACGCCAAAGAGCGTATCGGCACGTGTGGTAAAGACGGTGATTTTGCCCTCATCGCCCTCGATGGGCTCGCCATCCTGGTCGCACAGGGTAAAGTCGACCTCGGCGCCCTCGGAGCGGCCGATCCAGTTGGCCTGCATCTGCTTGACGCGCTCAGGCCAGCCAGGGAGCTTCTCCAAGTCGTCGAGCAGCTCCTGAGAGTACTCGGTAATCTTGTAGTACCACTGCTCAAGGTCGCGCTTCTCGGGCTCGGTGCCGCAGCGCCAGCACTTGCCCTCAGTGACCTGCTCGTTGGCCAGAACGGTCTTGCAGGTGGGGCACCAGTTGACCGGGTTCTTCTTGCGGTATACCAGGCCCTTTTCCCACATCTTCTCAAAGATCCACTGACCCCAGCGGTAGTAGTCGGGGCTGCAGGTCTTGACCATGCGATCCAGATCGTAGGAGAAGCCCATGCGCTTCATCGTGGCGAGCGCCTGGTCCATGTTCTTATACGTCCACGCGGCAGCCTGCGTGTCTGTCTCTTATACACATCTGACGCTGCCGACGACGGAGAGAGTGTAGATCT
>URBB01000122.1 GCA_900545835.1 uncultured Collinsella sp.
CGAGATAGGCTCCGGTCTCGTGGGCTCGGAGATGTGTATAAGAGACAGCATCAGGCCATCGCGGGCCTTGAGCAGGTCGCGGACTGCCTCGGTGACCTCGGGAGCGCGGAAGAACGCCATGATGAACTTGGCGGAGCCGTCGGGCTCGTCGCCGCCCGAGAAGCCGCCGGGGATCATGACGATCTGGCTTGCACGGATGCGGCGGGCAAGCTCGTGGGTGCTCTCGGCGACGGCCTCGGGCGTGAGGTTGTTGATCACGAAGGTGTCGGCTTCGGCACCGGCTGCGCGGAAGGCACGTGCGCTGTCGTACTCACAGTTGTTGCCGGGGAACACGGGGATGATCACGCGCGGACGGGCGATCTTGGCGCCGCTGTACACGTGGATGTCCTTGGCACGGAAGTCGATGGTCTCGACCTCGGGGGTCTCGTCGGCGCTGCGGTAGGCAAAGACGCCCTCGATGCCGCTCTCCCAGGCCTCCTGGAGCTCGGAGAGCTCGATGACCTCGGAGCCGGTGTCGATGACATAGCCCTCGACGGTGGTGCCCAGGGGCTCGACGACAACGCCGTCGGCGACCTCGGGCAGCTCGGCATCCTCGGCGAGCTCGACGATAAAGCTGCCGTAGAGCGGGGTGAAGAGGCTCTCTACGTCTACATCATCGGCAAGCTCGATGCCGATCTGGTTACCGACGCACATCTTAAAGAGGCTCTCGGCGCCGCAGCCGTAGCCGGGCGTGGAGATGGCCAGGGCGTTGCCGGTAGCAGTGAGCGCCTCGACGGCGTCAAACGCGGCGAGCAGCTGCTGGGCGTCGGGGCGGTAGTCCTCGCCATAGGTAGCGGGGGCGATGCGGACGACGCGGTGCGTGAGGCCCTTGAACTCGGGCGAGACGGCACGGGCGGCTCTGCCCACGGCGACGGCGAAGCTGATCAGGGTCGGCGGAACGTTGAGCTCGCCGGCCTCGTCCTCAAACGAGCCGCTCATGGAGTCCTTGCCACCGATGGCGCCGGCACCCAGGTCGACTTGGGCCATGAGGGCGCCCAAGACGGCTGCCGTGGGCTTGCCCCAGCGCTCGGCCTCGGTGCGCAGACGCTCGAAGTACTCCTGGAAGGAGAGATAGGCGCGCTTGTGCTCAAAGCCGGCAGCCACGAGCTTGGCGATGGACTCGACCACGGACAGGTAGGCGCCCGCAAACTGGTCGGCCTCCATCAGATAGGGGTTGAAGCCCCATGCCATGGCACTCGCCGTGGTGGTCTCGCCGTCCACGGGGAACTTGGCGACCATGGCCGAGCTGGGGGTGAGCTGCGTCTTGCCGCCAAAGGGCATGAGCACGGTCGCGGCGCCGATGGTGGAGTCGAAGCGCTCGGAAAGACCCTTGTTGGAAGCGACGTTGAGGTCGGTGACGAGCGAGGTCATGCGCTCGGCGAGCGTGGTGCCGGCCCAGCTGGGCTGCCACACGCTACGGGCGCACACGTGGGCGACCTGGTGCTTGGGTGCGCCGTTGGAGTTGAGGAACTCGCGGGACAGGTCGACGATGGCGACGCCGTTCCAGGCCATGCGCATGCGCGGCTCGGCGGTAACCTCGGCGATAACGGTCGCCTCCAGGTTCTCCTCGGCGGCGTAGCCCATGAACTCCTCGACGTCACCGTCGGCGACGGCGCAGGCCATGCGCTCCTGGGACTCAGAGATAGCGAGCTCGGTGCCGTCCAGGCCGTCGTACTTCTTGGTCACGGTGTCCAGGTCGACATACAGACCGTCGGCAAGCTCGCCCACGGCGACCGAGACGCCGCCGGCGCCAAAGTCGTTGCAGCGCTTGATCAGACGGCAGGCGTCGCCGCGGCGGAACAGACGCTGCAGCTTGCGCTCGACCGGGGCGTTGCCCTTCTGGACCTCGGCACCCGAGGTCTCGATGGACTCGGTGTTCTGGGTCTTGGAGGAGCCGGTGGCGCCACCGATGCCATCGCGGCCGGTGCGGCCGCCCAGCAGGATGATCTTGTCGGTGGGGGCGGGGCACTCGCGACGAACGTGGTTTGCCGGGGTAGCGCCCACGACGGCGCCAACCTCCATGCGCTTGGCCGCGTAACCGGGGTGATAGAGTTCGTTGACCTGACCGGTGGCAAGGCCGATCTGGTTGCCGTAGCTGGAGTAGCCGGCGGCGGCAGTGGTCACGAGCTTGCGCTGCGGCAGCTTGCCCTCGAGCGTCTCGGAAACCGGGACGGTGGGGTCGCCGGCACCGGTGACGCGCATAGCCTGATACACATAGCTGCGGCCCGAGAGCGGGTCACGGATAGCGCCGCCCACGCAGGTGGCGGCACCGCCGAAGGGCTCGATCTCGGTCGGGTGGTTGTGGGTCTCGTTCTTAAAGAGGAACAGCCAGTCCTGGTCCTCGCCATCGACATCGACCTTCACCTTGACGGTGCAGGCGTTGATCTCCTCGGACTCATCGACATCGGTCATTACGCCGGTCTTCTTGAGGTACTTGGCGCCGATGGTGCCCATGTCCATGAGGCAGACGGGCTTGGCGTCGCGACCGAGTTCGTGGCGCATCTCCATGTAGCGGTCGAAGGCTTGCTGCAACACGGCGTCGTCGATCGTCACGTCGTCCAGGACGGTGCCGAAGGTGGTGTGGCGGCAGTGGTCGGACCAATAGGTGTCGATCACGCGGATCTCGGTGATGGTGGGGTCGCGGTTCTCATCGCGGAAGTACTGCTGGCAGAAGGCGATGTCCGCCTCGTCCATGGCAAGGCCGCGCTCGGAAATAAAGGCGGCAAGGCCGGCCTCGTCGAGCTCGCGGAAACCGTCGAGCACCTCGACGGGCTGGGGCTCGGGGGTCTCCATGTACAGCGTCTCGGGCAGGTCGAGCGAGGCGATGCGCGCCTCGACGGGGTTCACCACGTAGTGCTTGATGGCATCGATGGCGGCCTCGTCCAGAGCGCCCGAGATCATATAGACCTTGGCGGAGCGCACGGCGGGGCGCTCGCCCTGGCTGATGAGCTGCACGCACTCGCTGGCGGAGTCGGCGCGCTGGTCAAACTGGCCAGGCAGGAATTCGACGGCAAAGACGGCGCCATCGCTTGCGGGGAGCTCGTCGTAGGTCACATCGACCTGGGGCTCGCTAAAGACGGTCGGCACGCAGGAGCGGAAAAGCTCCTCGTCGATGCCCTCGACGTCGTAGCGGTTGATGATCCTCAGGGCCTCGATGCCCCTGATGCCGAGAATTTCGGTCAGCTCGCCCTTGAGCTGCTGAGCCTCGACGTCGAACCCGGGTTTCTTCTCCACGTAGATACGAGAGACCATTGGTTCCTGCCTTCCTGATCGGTTGGGCGTACGGTACGGTATGCGGCAGCGGTCGGTTTACGGGGCAAGCCTCGCGGTCGCCTTGAGCCACATGTTTGTAAACCTCACTATGATACGACAGCTCGCGGCGCGTTGAGGACGGCGAGGGTGCTACAGTGAAGCGCAAACAAGAGAAAGGCATCACATGGCATTCGTTTCGCTCGCCATCATCGCACTCGTGGCCTTTGCGAGTCCTTTTATCGCCTCGGCGATTCCCGGAAAACCCGTTCCCGAGACGGTCTTTTTGCTCGTGCTCGGCGCGGTGCTGGGACCCCATATGCTCGGCGTCATCCATGTAGATGCCGAGGTCTCGCTTGTGTCCGAGCTGGGCCTGGCCTTCTTGTTCCTGCTTGCCGGCTTTGAGATCGACCCCAAGAGCATCACGGGCGTCGAGGGGCGCTACGGCTTGGCGACGTGGGTCGTCACGTTTGGTATCGCCTGGCTTGCCGTGCGCTTTACCCCGTGGTTCTCAGTCAGTCATTTCGACGGTATCGCCGTGACGCTTGCCCTCACTTCGACGGCGCTCGGCACGCTCGTGCCCATCATGCGTGAGCGCTCGCTCACTGGCACGCGTGTGGGCGACTCGATTCTCGCGTATGGCACCTGGGGTGAGCTCGGCCCTGTGCTCGCCATGTCGGTGCTGCTGTCTGCCCGCACTGGCATCCAAACGCTCGTAATCCTTGGCCTGTTTGCGCTGGTTTGCGTGTTGCTGGCCGTGGTCCCAAGCCGCTCCAAGCGCGTCGGCAGCCGCTTCTTTGCGTTTGTCGAGGAACGCGCCGATACCACGTCGCAGACCTTCGTGCGCCTGACGGTGCTCATCCTGGTCACGCTCGTGGCGTTCTCGGCCGTCTTTGATCTCGACATCGTGTTGGGTTCTTTTGCCGCTGGCTTTGTCTTGCGCTACATCATCCCCGAGGGCAACCATACGCTCGAGACCAAGCTCGACGGCCTGGCCTACGGTTTTTTGATTCCGGTGTTCTTTACCGTATCGGGCGCAAAGATCGATCTGACGGCCGTGGCGTCGCGCCCGGGTCTGCTCGTGGGCTTTATCGTGGCGTTGCTGATTATTCGTGCCGTGCCCATTCTTATTTCTATGAGCATTTGTCCTGCGACGCGTGATGTGTCGGCGTATGGTCGCATTACCGTGGCCCTGTACTGCACCACGGCCCTGCCGATCATCGTTGCCGTGACAAGCGTTGCCGTCAACGCGGGCGCGCTGTCGCAAGATATTGCGTCGGTCATGGTTGCCGCCGGTGCCATCACGGTGTTCTTGATGCCGCTGCTCGCGCAGCTCTTCTACCGCGTGGTCGACGCCGCGCCGGTCGCCGCCGTGGCGGAGGTTGCCGAGCATCCATCCGATGCGCTCGACATCCTGCGCGCCCATCACGATTTGGCGAGCCTGCTCGCACGCGAGCACGAGCTGCTGACCTCGCATGGTCACGGTCGCGTATTCGAGGGCCTGCCTACGCTCGATACGATTGCCGAGCGTCTTTCCGCCGAGGCGGCGAGCGGCCACATCGATGCCCGCATCGTGGACGCGGCGCATCTTCTTGCCGATAAGACCTATGGTGATGAGATCGACCCGTCCGAGCTGACTCCGCGCGAGCGTCGCCGTCTGGAGCGCGCCAAGCTCGCCGTGCGCGAATACCGCCGCCGCATGTTGGAGCTCTATGCAAGAGAAGAAGCCGAGGACGACGACGGCAAGTAGTCGATACTCTCTCGGGGAAGCCGCGTCCCGCTTTGAAGGCTCGGAACGGGATGTGGTTTCCGAAACGGGGGCCGTTGGGAAACTGTGTCCCGGAATGGGCGCTCAGAGTGGGATGCAGTTTCCGCGAGAGACCCGTTGCGGAAACGGTATCCCAGAATCGGCGTTCAAGACGGGGCGCTCTTTCCGAAACATGGCCCTGAGGGAAGCTGCGTCCCGGTCTGAGTCGGGACTGCGGGACACAGCTTCCCTTTCAAACAGAAGAAGGCGCGCTGCCTGCAGTTGATGCAGACGGCGCGCCTTCTTTGTTCTGTCTCTTATACACATCTCCGAGC
>URBB01000123.1 GCA_900545835.1 uncultured Collinsella sp.
GGTCTCGTGGGCTCGGAGATGTGTATAAGAGACAGGGATAGTGCCCGCGGCACGCCCTTCCTCGAGCTTTTCAAAGTGCGGCGAGGCCATCTGCTTAAAGCCGTAGGCAAACTCGACCTTGCCCATCACGGCCAGGCGGTCGCCCTGCTTAAGCTGCTGGGCAATCCAGGGCTGGCGGAAAAAGGCGACCTGCAGCACGCCCGTCTCGTCAACAAGCGAGACCTCGGTCACCTGCATGCGCGGACGCGGCTGCTTTTGGACGATACGGTCGACCGTGGCGATGATGGTGCACACGGTACCGATGGGCGCCATCTCGATAGACCAAGAACGGGTAAAGTCGAGGTATCGATGAGGGATATGGAGAAGGAGGTCCCCCACCGTCCGAATTCCCAGACGGCGAAGGGCCTCCTCACGTTTACCCGAAACATATTTGAGTCGCGCGATATCCTCGTCGAGCGCATTGCTCTGGGCAAAGCGCTCCGAGACGCGCGGCACGGAGCACAGCTCGGACATGGGCAGTTGCCTACTCGATCGAGAAGATCACGGGATAGAGCGGCTGCTCGCCACGATGGGCGTCAATCTCCAGATCGGGCTGAGCCTCCTCGATAGCGTCGACGATCTCTTGGAAGGCCTCATCGGACAGCTCCTCGCCGGCCAGAATCGTCAGCGCGTCGCCCTCCTCTTCCTCCTGCATGCGGTTGATGCAGTCGAGCGTGACCTGCTTCACGTCGGAACCGACCACGTCGATGGAGCCGGCGATGATACCCATGACGTCACCGGAGTGAATCGGAGAACCGTCAGAGGCACTGGAGTCGCGCACGGCGCGGGTGACCTCGCCATCGCGGACCTCGCTGATGGCGTCGACCATGGCGGCGACGGCATCCTCGAGCTCGGAATCGGGCAGGACCGCGAACAGCGCGGAGAAAGCCTGCGGGACGGTCTTGGTGGGAACGACAGCAACCTTCTTGTCGGAGCAGGCGGAGGCAGCGGCCTCGGCAGCCATGCGGATGTTGCCGTTGTTGGGCAGGATGATGACCGAGGTCGCGTTGACCTGGTCGACGGCACCCAGCAGGTCGGCGGTCGAGGGGTTCATGGTCTGGCCACCCGACACGATCACATCGACGCCGAGGGACTTGAGGATGTCGGCCTCGCCGGAACCGGCGGCAACGGCGACAAAACCCAGCGCCTTCGCAGGCTCGGCGGCCTTCTCCTGGTCCTCGTGGATCTTAGCGGTACGGTCGTGGGCCTCCATCTCCATGTTGTGGATAAAGACCTCATAGATCTGACCGAGCTGCAGCATGTGCTCGAGCACCAGGTTGGGGGTGTTGGAGTGCACGTGGATCTTGTAGTCGGGATAGGCACCAACGAGCAGCTCACAGTCGCCCATAGAGCCAAGGAACTTCAGACACTCGTCCTCGTCAAACGGGGCATCGGCCTTAAAGAGGAACTCGTTGCAGTAGCGGAACTCCGAGCCCTCCCAGTCGTCGTTAGCCTCGATCTCAACACGGCCAAGAGCGGCATCGCGAGCAGAGCCGGCGGAATCGAACGTAGCGGAGAAATCCTCGACCACGGTGCTGCGGCCAAGAGCAGCGGCAACAAAGTTCTCCAAGAAGATGGCAAAGCCAAAGGCGCCGGAGTCGACCACGCCGTTCTCCTTGAGGACGGGCAGCAGGTCGGGTGTGCGGGCGACGGACTGGTAGGCCTCGACGACGATGGCGTCAAGCGCATCCTCGGCAGAGAACTTCTTCTTCTCGCACTCGTCTGCCTTGGTCGAAACATCACGCAGGACCGTGAGGATTGTGCCCTCGATGGGCTTACGAACAGCCTGGAAGGCAACCTTGACGGCGCGACGGAAGGCGAAGGCGATATTGGCGGACGTAATGGGCTCATCGGCAGAGACAAGGCCCTCGGCCACGCCGCGCAAGATCTGCGAGGTGATGACGCCGGAGTTGCCGCGAGCACCCATCAGGGAGCCGTGGGTAATGGCGCCAGCAATGGCCTCCATGTCGGCATCGGCGGGAAGGGCGGAAAGCTCCTTGGTCACCGAGGCGAGCGTGAGCGACACGTTGGTGCCGGTGTCACCGTCGGGTACGGGGAAGACGTTGAGCTTGTTGATCTCCTCGGCCTTGTCGGAAACGGCAGCCGCAGCGATCGGAAAACAGGTGCGAATGGTCTTTGCAATCATGAGTGGTGAAATCTCCGTATTCGGATGCTAGTTCAGACGGCTCTTGAGCGCGTCGATGTGAATGCCGATCTTAAGGCTGGCGGGATCGATTTGGGCGATCTCCTGCAGGGTGAAGGCGACGGAGCTCGAAAGATTGTGGCAGACGGACTTCATGTTGACGCCGTTCTCGAGCACGACGTGAAGGTCGACCGTAAGGCCGTTCTCGTCGGCGGAAACAAGCACGCCCTTGCGGAGGCGCTGGCCGGCAAGCAGGCGCACGCTCTCGGCGCCCTGCAGCTGTTCGGCCATACCGACGACGCCGTAGCACGTCATCGCGGCATAACCGGCAATATCGGCAATAACGTCGTTCGAGACGCTCAGGCTGCCGTTAATGGTCTCAGACACAAGAATCTCCTTTTCTGGTGCTCGCGGCACCATGTCGTGGGAGCAATCATTCCAACATTTTACAACGACCGCGCCATGTTAAGGCCACGGGGTTCACGATTACATCCTCGACACGAAATGTTGATACGGTAACGTTCGCGTCGGCCGATCGCGGCATGAAAAAACCCGCCGCATAAGCGACGGGTTTTACAACCTGGCTCCCCGGGTAGGACTCGAACCTACAACAGCGCGGTTAACAGCCGCGTGCTCTACCATTGAGCTACCGAGGAATAGGTGTGTGCTCTCAAGCAACGAAGTTTATTATACGGACGAATCAGCTCAGGGCAAGAACTTTTTTAAGAATTTTTCCGACCTAGTCATTGGGGACGTTCTTAAACGACTAGTCATTCAAGAACGTCCCCAACGACTACATGAAAGCGCCCTCAAGCGAATGTGCTTGAGGGCGCTTCTTGCTTGACTAGCTCTCGATGTAATCTTTGAGCTTGCTGCTGCGGCTGGGATGACGGAGCTTGGCCAGGGTCTTGGACTCGATCTGGCGAATGCGCTCGCGCGTGACACCAAACTCGCGACCGACCTCCTCGAGCGTGCGGGGATGTCCGTCAACAAGGCCAAAGCGCAGCTCGATAACCTTGCGTTCGCGATCGGCAAGCGAATCGAGCACCTGGGTGAGCTGCTCCTGCAGCATGGAGAAGCTGGCCGCATCGGGAGGAACGATGGCCTGGGAGTCCTCGATGAAGTCGCCCAGCTGGGAATCCTCTTCCTCGCCGATGGGGGTCTCGAGCGACACGGGCTCCTGCGAGATCTTCTGGATCTCGCGGACGCGGTCGGCACTCATGTCCATCTCGGCACCGATCTCCTCGGGGGTCGGGTCGCGGCCCAGGTCCTGGAGGAGCTGGCGCTGCACGCGGACGAGCTTGTTGATGGTCTCGACCATGTGCACAGGAATACGGATGGTACGGGCCTGATCGGCGATAGCGCGCGTAATGGCCTGACGGATCCACCACGTGGCGTACGTGGAGAACTTAAAGCCCTTCTGGTAGTCGAACTTCTCGACGGCGCGAATCAGACCGAGGTTGCCCTCCTGGATCAGGTCCAGGAACAGCATGCCGCGACCGACGTAGCGCTTGGCGATGGAGACGACCAGACGCAGGTTGGCGCTAATGAGCGCCTGCTTGGCCTCAAGACCGACATTCTCGATACGGGTCAGACGACGCATCTCGGAACGCGTGAGCTCAAGCTCGCCCGCCTCGGCGGCCTCGAGCTTCTCGGTGGCCTCGAGACCCGCCTCGATCTTCATAGCCAGATCGACCTCTTCGGAGGCGGTCAGCAGGTCGACCTTGCCGATCTCCTTGAGGTACATGCGGACGGGGTCGCCGGTCAGCATCACCGTGGAGGCGTCGATACCGCGCACGCGCGAACGCGAACGGGATGTGCGCACGGTGCGCTTCTTCTTGCTCTTGGAAGAACCCATCTCGGCGTCGGCCTGACGGGCCATCTTGAGCTCGTGATCGTCGAGCGAGCCGGAATCGTGCTCGTCGTCGTCACCAAAGTCGTTGGTGTCGGTATCGTTATCGTCATCGTCGACGTCCATGGGGGCGTCGTCGTTACCGCTCGCGGAGATAATCTGGATGCCGCTGTTGCGCAGCGCGGAATACACCGCGGTGAGCTGCTCATCAGTTACATCGATATCCTTCAGGGCGACCTGAATCTCGTCCTCGGTTACCGAAGTCCTGTTTGAGCCGTTGCCCATGAGCTTTGCAACGTAGGATTCCAGCCCAGTACCCGTGCTCTCAGTTTTTTTTGGCACAGATTCTCCCTTCATAGTCCACAGGACTCAATACTTTAGCACACGCAGTGACGTCTATACCCAAAAAGAGGTCTGGATATTGGCGAGAATACGCTGGTTGACCACAACATCTAGGCCTGGTCGGCGCCCGCAGTCTCCAAACCGATCAAACGGAACGGGTCGGCCACGCCGCCAATCGACTTTTCGAGCTCGCGCTGACGCTGCGTGTCCTGCACCGCCTGCATGGTCAGCACGCGCCGCGCCTCGTCATCGAGCGAATGGTCCCGACGCAGCTTGGCCTGTGCGGAGCGCATGCGGCGCTTGATGGTGTAGAGCTCGAGCGTGTCCAGCATAAAGACGATGTTCGTCTCGGTGGGGTGCTTGCTCGTCGCCGAGATGCGTCCGGCACTGACAAGCGATGCCGCCTCGGGACATACCGCACGAGCCGCATCCATGCAGGCCGCAGGATCGGTGCCCGGGGGTGTCGCCAATACGGCCCATGCAATCGACTCGTGGCGCGGGTCGACCCACTCGATGGAGCAGATACGATCGGCATACGTGCGGAACAGGTCGGGGTAGCTGGTGAGCATCGTCAGCAGCTCGCGCTCCCCCGCCAGCGACTTCCGCTCCAGATCGGTGAGCACAATCGGCATCGCCGGAGCTGCGGGGCCAGCCGAAGCATCGGCAACCGAAATCGCACCATCCATCCCTGCCGGCACATCAATCGGAGGCAGGTCGTCATCAGCCTCTACCGGCGCGGCGCCATAGGCGTCGAGCGGAACGTAGTCGTACGGCTCCTCCTCGACCGGCGCAGAGACCGGCGGCGTCGCACCCGACGCCCAAGCGCCGCGAGGCGCCCCCTGCGAACCAGACGCCCGACCGCCTGCGTTTCCGGAGCGCTCGGCCTGTGCCCTCTGGCGCTCATAGCTC
>URBB01000124.1 GCA_900545835.1 uncultured Collinsella sp.
GATTACGAGTTGCTGATGGGCGACTATTCAGAGATTGAACAATGGGTGGGAGAGGGCCGCTGCGATTTGGGCTTTATCCCGCGTGAGCCCCGAGAAAACGGCATGACATCGCTGCCTTTGGTGCGCGACGAGTTGATGGCGGTAGTGCCGGCAGACTCTTTACTTGCCGCAGCGGAGGTCGTCTCTCTTGCCGATTTGGCCAACGAGCAGTTTATTCTGCTGGAACGGGGTACCGATGATGAGATTACGCCGCTGTTTCGCCGCGCAGGCCTGGCGGTGCGCTCTAAGCTGTCGACCTGGGATGATTATGCGATTATGGCCATGGTCGAGGACGGTCTGGGCGTGAGCATTCTTCCGGCGCTCATCTTGCGCCGCTGCCAGTTCGATGTTGCCGTGCGCCCGCTCGAGGGGCATGCCCATCGGCAGATCAATGCGATATATCGCACGGCTGATGTTTCGCTTGCCGCCGCTCGATTCCTTGAATACCTCTAAACGTGTGCACGTTATTGTCCGCTTTGGGCAAATCTCGGAGTTCGGTACGTTTTCTTATGAAATTGAACTTTCGAATGAGGCACGGCGCTATACTGCTTGCTAAATTGAACTCTGGTTCAATTCGTGTTCTATAAATTGAACTTTGCCAGCAAGGAGGTTCTAGTGGCCCAAGAGACGTTTAGCGATCGCCTGCGACAGACTATGTCCGATCGCGACGTTCGCCAGTCGGACGTAATCCGCGCATCGGAGATGCTCGGCAAAAAACTCGGCAAGAGTCAGATGAGCCAATATGTGAGCGGCAAGACGATCCCGCGGCGCGATGTGGCAGAGCTGCTCGCCCGCATTTTGGAGGTCGATGTTACCTGGCTGCTTGCCGGTGACGCCGATCAAGGCGAGACATCATCGCCTCGCAACGATTCCAAGCCCGAACCCCATCCCTCAGCTCAAATTCCAAGGAGCACCACCATGCGTACTTTTTCTAAATCCACCAAGCTTGATAACGTCCTGTATGATGTGCGCGGTCCCGTCGTCGACGAGGCTGCCCGTATGGAGGACGAGGGCGAGCGCATCCTCAAGCTCAATATCGGCAACCCGGCGCCCTTCGGTTTCCGCACGCCCGACGAGGTCATCAAGGATATGCGCCAGCAGCTGCCCGATTGCGAAGGCTATTCCAACTCGCGCGGCCTGTTCTCGGCACGCAAGGCGATTATGCAGTACTCGCAGATCAAGGGCCTGCCCAATGTTCAGATGGAGCACATCTACACGGGCAACGGCGTGTCCGAGCTCATTCAGCTTTCGATGAACGCGCTGCTCGACAATGGCGACGAGATTCTGATCCCCAGCCCCGACTATCCGCTCTGGACGGCGTGCGCAACCCTTGCCGGCGGTCATCCCGTGCACTATCTGTGCGATGAGCAAGCTGATTGGTATCCCGACCTGGAGGATATGGAGTCCAAGATCACGAGTGCGACCAAGGCCCTCGTCATCATCAACCCCAACAACCCCACGGGCTCGGTCTACCCGCGCGAGGTGCTCGAGGGCATCGTCGAGGTTGCGCGCAAGCACCAGCTGATGATCTTTGCCGATGAGATCTACGACCGCCTGTGCATGGACGGCTACGAGCACGTCTCGATTGCCTCGCTCGCTCCCGATCTGCCCTGCGTTACCTTTAGCGGCCTTTCCAAGTCGCACATGATCGCGGGCTATCGTATTGGCTGGATGGTGCTTTCGGGCAACCAGCGCTGCATGAGCGACTTCATTATGGGTATCAACATGCTCTCTAACATGCGCCTGTGCTCCAACGTGCCGGCCCAGTCGATCGTCCAGACGGCGCTCGGTGGCCATCAGTCGGTCAACGACTACATCCGTCCCGGCGGTCGTGTCTACGAGCAGCGCAACTTTGTGTATGAGGCACTCAACAAGATCGATGGCATCTCGGTGGTCAAGCCGCGCGCGGCGTTCTATATCTTCCCCAAGATGGATGTTAAGAAGTTCAACATCACCGATGACGAGCAGTTTGCCCTTGACCTGCTGCACGAGAAGAAGATCCTCATCACGCGCGGCGGCGGCTTTAACTGGGCCGAGCCCGATCACTTCCGCATCGTGTACCTGCCGCGCATGGAAGTGCTCAAAGAGTCGCTCGAAGACCTCGCCGACTTCTTCGATCATTACCATCAAAGCTAAGGGATAGAGGCTCTATACAATCGAAAGCTCCCTGCAGTTGCTTGGCTGCAGGGAGCTTTCTTGAATCGGTGGAACTAAATAACGATTCCGTTGCAGTGGTCGATTTCGTGCTGGATGATCTCGGCGGTGTAGCCCGAGAAGTTTTTGATGCGGTGGACGAAGTTCTCGTCCAAATACTCAACCTTAATGCGGCGATAGCGGGTACAGGGACGCTCGCCGATCAGCGAGAGACATCCTTCGCTCGTCTGATAGGCATTGACCTGCTCAAGAATTTGAGGGTTGTACATCAGGAGCGCCCTGTTGCCGTCCTTTACGCAGATGATGCGTTTGCGCACGCCGATCATGTTGGCGGCGAGACCCACGCACTCGTGCTCATGCTCGTGGAGCGTATCCAGGAGGTCCTGCCCGGTCGCGGCATCGTCGGGTCCCGCGTCTTCGGAAGGCAGGCGCAAAAAGAACTCGGATTTCATGATGGGCTTAATCATGGCGGGCTCCTCATGTCTCGTGCTTTCGTGGACTTTTAATAATAGCGCGGAAGGAAAGCTGCGCGTTCGCGTTACAATCTTTCGACGTTGGACCATGTTGCCAGACTCGTCGTGTACGGCGTCTGGCGTAAGTCTAGGGCTCATTTTCGCCCTGGACTGTTCCTCTGGGGCGATGCGACTGTCGTTTCAAGAGGAAGGAAATGCATGGGGAGCAACTCTCAGCAACAAGTTCAAGTAACGCCATCGGCCACTGCGGCGCTCCTCGTCGTAATGTATATCGCAGCCTTTGTCGCCGCGTTTAACGAGAACATCATTAACGTGGCGTTGCACGACATTATGGCGGTCTTTTCGGTGAGCGCCACCACGGCGCAGTGGCTCGTTTCGGGCTACATGATCGTGACGTCGATCTTTACGGCCATCATGGCCTTCCTGTCCGGCCGTTTCTCGACGCGCAAGCTGTTGTTTTTTGCATGCGGATGTATGGTCGCCGGCGAAGTCCTGTGTCTGATCGCTCCGTCGTTTAGCGTTTTGCTGCCAAGTCGTATTTTGCAGGCTGCGGGATCGGGCATCTTGTTCCCGCTCATGATGAACGTGGTGCTGTCTTGCGCTCCGCGCGAGAAGCTCGGTCTGTATCTGAGCCTGGGCGGTGCCTGCATTACGCTAGGACCGGCGTTTGGACCCGTGATCAGCGGTCTTATGTGCACGTTGTTTGGCTGGAGAGCGGTGTTCGTAGTGCCGCTGGTGGGCGGCATTGCGGTCGCTGCAGCGGGCGTAAAGCTTGTTCAGAATGTCGGAGAGCGCCAGGATGTTTCACTCGATATCCTCTCGGTTATTTTGCTGGCTGCCGGCATCACGGCGTTTGTGTACTCCGTTGGTGAGTTCTCGTCCAACGTTATGATGGGTGTTGCGGCACTCGTCGCCGCCATTGTGCTGCTCGGCCTGTTTGCGGCCCGTCAGCTCAAGCTCAAGCATCCGGTGCTTAACGTGCGCCCCATGGCGAGCGTTCGTTTTTGGCCTGCGTGCCTGCTTGTGGTGGTATCGATGATGACGACGTTCTCGATGAGCGTTTTGTTGCCGCTCTATTTTGAGGGCGCATACGGCATGACCGCACTTGTTGCGGGCTTGCTCATTTTGCCGGCGATTGCCTGCAACGCCGTGACCTCGATTGTGGGCGGACGCGTGATGGACGCCCGCGGCGCATGGCCGCTGCTGCCGGTCGGCTTTGCCCTGATCGCCGTGGGACAGACTGCCATATCGATGACGGCGGCAAGCATGAACATCGGCGTCGTCGTGGCGCTGACCGTTGTGGTGTATGCCGGAGTCGGTTTGGTGCTGAGCCCCTCGCAGACGGCCGGCTTGGAGACGCTGCCTGCCGCTGAGCATCCTCACGGGACGGCATTACTCAACACGTGGAACATGATTGCCGCATCGTTTGGCCCGTCGCTGTTTATCGGCCTGCTCTCGAGCTCTGCGGCGACTGCCGGTGCCGCTGGCGTTGCGACGGACGTTGCCCAGGCGATTGGATTTGCAACTGCCGTGCGTGTGGCGGCTGTGATTGCCGTGGTCGGGTTCGCGACGTCGCTGGTGTACGCTCGTCGCGAGTCGCACATGTCGCATTAATGTGTGCATATAGATTCTGCAGCTAGATTGGATGGCGACACCATAAACTAATGGACGTTTTGCCGAGAGGCATGAATGTTTAAAGCGCAAAGAGTGCGCGACGGGCCCCGCGAATGGGGCGATGATGCCCGAGAGGGCCAAGAAGGAGTCTCATGTCTGAGAACGAAGAGATCATGAACGAGACCGAGAACGAGACCATGGCTGCCGAGGTCGAGGCAGTCGAGACCGTGGAGACCGAAGCTGCCGAGGTTGAGGCTGCTGACGAGGTTTCCGCCGAGGAGGAGGCCGAGGTTGTCGAGGCCGCCGTTGATTACGATGACGAAGAGCTGATGGACAAGATGCAGAAGGCTGCCCGCCTGCTGCGTAGCCGTCGCTTTGCTATTTCCAAGGAGGAGGAGGCCAAGGCCGAGCGCATGGCGAACATCGAGCGCGCCATCAAGCTTCTTGACCTCAAGCCCAAGATGGAGCAGAAGGAAATGTCCGATCTGCTGGGCATGCGCCTCCGTGAGCTCGATGGCCTGATGGCCGAGGCCGAGGCTGCCGATCTGGTCGGCCGCATCGACGACGCCGAGGGCGATATGCGCAAGATCGTCGTCTTCGCTGCCGAGGATGCCGCTGAGGGCCTGGTCGAGCTTGCCAACAAGAAGGAGAAGCTCCTGCCCGAGCTTTCTTACGAGGAGGCCACCGAGCTGATGGCCGCCCTCGATAAGGTCATCGCTCCGCTCGTCGCCATGGGCCTGGACGAGGACCGCGGTCCTCGCGGCGGCCGTGACGACCGTGGCGGCCGTGGCGGCGACCGTGGCGGGCGCGGCGGCTTTGGCGGCAACCGTGGTGGCTATGGCGACCGCGGTGGCAACCGTGGCGGCTTTGGTGGCAACCGTGGTAACGACCGCGGCGGTCGCGGTGGCGATCGTGGCGGCCGCAACGGCGGCGGCTTCCGCGGCAACCG
>URBB01000125.1 GCA_900545835.1 uncultured Collinsella sp.
CGAGATAGGCTCCGGTCTCGTGGGCTCGGAGATGTGTATAAGAGACAGGTCTTCAGCGGGCGATACTGGCGATAACGCTTGTGGGCTACGCTGCCTTTACGGGCGCGTCTCCCTCGGCCGTGCGCGCGTGCTGCATGGTATTCGCGACGCTTGTCGTAAACGGCGCGGGGCGTCGCCGGCACGGCGCATCGGCACTCTTTGTTACCATGTCCATCTTTGTTCTACTGCGGCCGACGGTGCCGTTCGAGATGGGCTTTCAGCTTTCATGTGCCAGCGTCTTAGCCATTCTGTGCTTTTGCCCCTATGCGACCTACGCTTTGGGCGAGCTGGGTGTGCCATCGGGCGTTGCCAGCATGCTTTCCGTCACGCTGTGCTCGCAACTGGCGACACTTCCCATTACCATTCCTGCCTTCGGTACGTTCTCGCTCATTGCTCCGCTGGCAAATGCGGTCATCGGTCCGGTGGTGAGCGTACTGCTTGCCGTGTCGATCGTGCTGGTTCCCTTTTCGCTCGTGGCACCGTTGCGGACTTGGGCGCTCGTTGTGCCCATGATTGCCTCCCGTTGCGCGCTGTTCTTCGAGCAGCTGTTTGCCGCCGTGCCGGGTGCATCCGTGAGCGTGCCGCCCGATAGCATGTGGATTTATCTAGTGCCGTGTTTGCTGGCGGTGCTGCTGGTCTGGTGGCCGCGTCCCCGTGCACGTCCTGTGGCGGTGGGGCTTGCATGTCTGGTGTTCCTGGCTGCGATTCCGTACGTCTACTGGGATCGATTCGCTCCGCCTTCTGTGACGGTGCTCGATGTGGGCCAGGCCGATGCGATTCTTATCCGCCAGGGCGGTGCAGTGGCACTCGTCGACTGCGGGCTCGACGAGCGCGTGGTGGCGGCGTTGGTTCGCAATAACGTGCACCATATCGATGCCGTCTTTGTGACGCATTGGGATGAGGATCACTGGGGTGGTCTGCCTGCCGTGCTCGAACAGTTTTCGGTCGGTACGATTGCCGTGGCGGCGGATGCGCTGGAGGATGCTCCTGCCGAGGTATTGAACCGACCTGGCGTGGAGTATCGGCAGGTGCGCCGTGGGGATACGGTCGATATCGGCTCATTTTGCGCCCGCGTGATGTGGCCATTCGAGTCCGTGGATGGCGAGGGAAATGAGGGCTCGCTTGTCCTGCTGCTCTCATATGTTCAGGAAGGCAAGGGCCTGCGTATGCTCCTCACCGGTGATGCCGAGATCGACCAAGAACGGGAATTCGTGCAGGAGGTGGGGGATATCGACGTACTTAAACTTGGGCATCACGGCTCTAAGGTTTCAGTCGATGATGAGTTGCTGGACGTCCTGAAGCCCGAGCTTTCCCTCGCGAGTGCGGGCGAAGGGAATCGATACGGCCATCCGTCCGATGCCTGCATCGATGCCGTTAAGGAAGCGGGCGGCGTGTTCGCGTGCACTATCGAACACGGCGACATTACCGTCACGCCGACTGCGAATGGCTTTGCGATGCGATGCCAGCGACCGTAACGACGTCGTTGGCGTGTGGTGGGCCCCTGGGCTAGAATGGCACGGAGCGAATACGAAGGCCTGCGGGAGGGGAGCGCAATGTCCGAAACCGGTCTGCTGCCGGCATATCTGATCGTCGGTACCGACGGAGTCAAGCGCGATCACGCCGTCTCGCGTATGAAAGCGCGTCTGGAAAAGTCGGGTATGGTCGAGTTCAACCTCGACGAGCGCGATATGACCAAAGACCCCGATATCGAGTCCATTATCGGATCGCTCAACACTTTTCCCATGGGCAGTGAGTTTCGCCTGGTAATCCTCGATGGCTGCTCTAAGCTCGCCAAGGCGGTTTCCGAGCCGCTTGTCGAGTATCTTGCGAGTCCCAGCCCCACGACGGTCTGTCTCATCATCGCCGACTCGCTTGCCAAGAACACGCGCCTGTATAAGGCGATCGCCAAGATCGACAAGAAGGCTGTGATCGATTGCTCCGGTACCAAGCGCTGGGAGCTACCGCGCCGCGTGCAGCAGATGGCGACGCAGCACGGCAAGTCGATCTCGACGGCGGCCGCCGAGGAGCTCGTCTCGCGTTCGGGTGAAAACACTCGCATGCTCGATAACGATTTGGCTAAGCTTGCCCAGATGGTCGAGGCGCCCCAGATTGAGCTTGCTGATGTGGAGCGCTGGATTGTGCGCACGGCCGAAGTCCAGCCCTGGGACTTTCTCAATGCGGTCTCGGCACGTGACATGCGACGCTCGCTCGAGCTTTTCAATCTATTGCCCGCCAAGAGCTACGTGTGGACTTACACGTTGCTGTGCGGCCGCATCCGCGAGCTTATCGTCGCCAAGGCGCTCGATGCGCGCGGACAGGGTCGTGAGCTGGCCGCAACGCTCAAGCTCCAGTCCTGGCAGGTCAAGAATCACTTGACCTGGGCACGTCGCTTTTCGATGGCAGAGCTCGTCGCGGCGCTCGAGGGGGCGGTCGATGTAGAGCTCGCGCTCAAGGGTTCGGCCGATTCTGAGGCCGCGCTTTTGCTCTGGATTACGAACATCTTGAGAAAATCGTGATGATACCTGCCTATTTGACAAATTCGTTCTATCCCTTTGAGGGGGAGCGTGCTATAGTAGGCGCTTGCATGACCTCACCGTGTCTCAGAGGTGTCATACATTTTTTGCAAGGAACTCGAAAGGAACTCCAGAAGTGGCAAACATCAAGTCTCAGAAGAAGCGTATCCGCACCAATGAGGCAGCTCGCATGCGTAACAAGGCTGTCAAGTCCGAGCTCAAGACGCTGACCAAGCACGTCCAGTCCGCCGTCGCCGAGGGCGACGCCGAGAAGGCCCAGGCTGCCCTCAAGACCGTCACCAAGCGTCTCGACATGGCTGCCGCCAAGCATGTTATCCACAAGAACCAGGCTTCCAACCGCAAGTCCGGTCTTGCCAAGCTCGTGAACAGCATCAACGCTTAAGTTGTAAATTTCACACCACACAGATTACGCGCATAAATGGAGCCTGTTTTATGGAACAGGCTCCATTTTTTGTACCGCTCGGGTAAGATAGTCCGCATGAATACTTCAATTGACATTTCCCACATCCGCAACTTCTCAATTGTTGCGCACATCGACCATGGCAAGTCCACGATCAGTGACCGCATTCTCGAGCTCACCCATACCGTCGACGAGCGCGACATGGAGTCGCAGCTGCTCGACACCATGGATATCGAGCGCGAGCGCGGCATCACGATCAAGTCCAATGCCGTTCGCGTGTCCTATGACGCCGACGATGGCGAGACGTATCAGTTCAATCTGATCGATACGCCGGGCCACGTGGACTTTACCTATGAGGTCTCGCGCTCGCTGGCAGCCTGCGAGGGCGCGGTGCTCGTCGTCGATGCCACCCAGGGTGTCGAGGCGCAGACCGTCTCCAACGCGACGCTTGCCATGAACGCCAATCTGGACATTGTGCCGGCCATCAACAAGATCGACCTGCCCTCGGCCCATCCCGACGAGGTTAAGACCGAGATCGAGGATGACCTGGCGATCCCTGCCGATGATGCCGTGTGTGTCTCGGGCAAGACCGGCGAGGGCATCCACGATCTGCTGGAGTCCATTGTCTTTCTGATCTCTCCGCCCAAGGGCGATGCGAATGCGCCGCTCAAGGCACTCATTCTGGATTCATACTTCGACGAGTATCGTGGCGTCGTCGCCACGGTGCGCATCTTTGACGGCTCCATCAAAAAGGGCGATACCTTGCGCATGATGCAGGCAAAGGGCGACTTTTTGGTCGATGGCGTGGGCGTCAAGCGTCCCGCCGAGACGCCGGTCGACGCGCTGACGGTCGGCGAGGTCGGATACGTGGTCACGGGCCTGAAGGACCCCGAGGCCGTTCGCGTGGGCGACACCCTTACCTGGGCGTCGAACCCCTGCCCCGAGCCGCTTCCCGGTTACCGCGAGGCTAAGCCCATGGTCTATACGGGCCTGTTCCCGATCGATAACAAGGACTACGAGAACCTGCGTGACGCGCTCGATAAGCTGCATGTCAACGACCCGTCGTTGGTGTGGGAGCCCGAGACTTCGGTGGCGCTCGGCTTTGGTTTCCGCGTTGGCTTCTTGGGCCTGCTGCATATGGAGGTCGTCAAGGAGCGCCTGGAGCGCGAGTTCAACCTGGACCTGATTGCCACGAGCCCTTCGGTGGACTATCACGTCTACAAGACCGACGGCGAGATGATTGATGTCCGCAGCCCGCAGGATCTGCCCGAGGCCACGCGCATCGAGCGTATCGAGGAACCCTACCTCAAGGCAAAGATCATCTGCCCGCCTGAGTACACGGGTGCCGTCATGCAGCTCGCCATCGAGCACCGCGGCGTTACGACCGACATGATCCACCTGACGAGCAAATCGGTCGAGATGCGCTTCGATATGCCGCTCGCCGAGCTCATCTTGGACTTCTTTGACCAGCTCAAGAGCCGTACCAAGGGCTATGCCTCGCTCGACTACGAGTTCAACGAGTACCGTCCATCCGAGCTTGTGAAGCTCGATATCTTGCTTTCGGGCGACGAGGTGGACGCGCTGTCGTTTATCGTCCACAAGGACAAGGCCTACGGTCTGGCCCGCGGCCTGTGTGACAAGCTCAAGGAGATTATTCCGCGCCAGCTGTTCGAGGTGCCCATCCAGGGCGCTATCGGCAACAAGATCATCGCCCGTTCTACCGTCAAAGCGCGTCGCAAGGACGTTCTTGCTAAGTGCTACGGCGGCGATATCTCGCGAAAGCGCAAGCTGCTCGAGAAGCAGAAAGAGGGCAAGAAGCGCATGAAGGCCATCGGCTCGGTCGAGGTCCCGCAGGAGGCCTTTATGGCGATTCTCAAGGTGGACGAGTAGGTCCATGGCGCTTTCTGAATACAGTAAGCGGCTGCTGGGTGCCTATGCCGAGCAGCCGTTCCTTATGGCTCCCATGGCGGGCGTAACCGACCCTGCCTATCGCATCATGTGTCGCCGCCGCGGTGCCAATCTTGCCTACAGCGAGATGGTGAGCGTTGCAGGCCTTGCCTATGCCAGCAACAAGACGTGGCGCCTGGTGTTGCCGGCCGACGAGGAGCAGCAGATTTGCGTGCAGCTCTTTGGTTCCAAGCCCGATCAGTTTGCGAGTGCGGTCGCTGCCGTCGAGGAACGCGTGGGCGATCGCCTGTCATTGATTGATATCC
>URBB01000126.1 GCA_900545835.1 uncultured Collinsella sp.
AGATAGGCTCCGGTCTCGTGGGCTCGGAGATGTGTATAAGAGACAGGTCAAATTCGTTGCCTGTCATGGTAGCGCATGGAGAGGACTCCAGCTCAAGCGTACGCCCAGCCCCGCAACAAAAACGCCAGACGGGCAAGCCGCCTGGCGCTATCAGAGTGAGCTATACGCCGCGTCTAGTCGTAGACGCCCATTTTAAGCAGTGTGAAGATCGGAGCGCCGTCACCCTGCGCGACGCGGACCGTGCAAGTCTCGGTACGGCCCATGGATGCGTCCGCTTGAATTGCGGCGATGAACTGGTTCTTTGGCAGGCCGTAAGTGCTCTCGGGGATGTCGGAAGGAAGTAACATGCCGCCAGCACTGTAGACCTCATAGGTGAGCTCGTAGATGTTGTCGCCAAGGTCAGTCGCGCCCGTAACGATGGCACACGGTGGGTTGTAATTTCCCTGGCCATATTCCTGTTTCAGATACAAATACCCACCATGCGCTTCGGCCGAATCAGGAATCGCCTGCCCCTCCGGCGTTCTGTCATAAGTCATATCGGCATCGGAAAGCGTCAGGCCCGTCAAGCGGTTGAGTTCCCTATTGACCGCATCAGTCGCCACGCGCTGGCGATTGCCGTTGTCATAGTCACCCTTCTCGATTCGATACGGCGCGTTGTCAATAAAATGGCACCAGATAAACTTAACCAGCTTGTATTTCTCGTCATCAGAAAGTCCGTCAGTCGAATCGAAGTCGCCCGCCTGATACCAGTCCCGATCGAAGTGTTCCTCCGTAAAGTTCGACAGAAACAGATTCGCGGCAGCATAGGTTGCCTGGTCATTGAGGTCGACTTTTACGCTGTTGCCCGTCTGCCCGGGCTCTTCCGGCTCCTCTTGCTCTTCGGCAGGCTTCTCCTTGGCGCTTCCCTTGTCCTTATGCTCGGCCGAACCCTCGTCGGACCCAAGTACCGTAATCTGCGATGAGTTGCCCTGCCCAAGCGGACCCAGTACGCCGGTCAGCGCCAAAGCGGAACCGCCGGCAACGAGCACGCCCGCCACGCACATGCCGATAATCACGGGACGCTTATGCGACTTTTTCTGCACGGGATTTTGCACGGGAGGCATCCCTGCCGTCGACATCGGCGCAGGCTCAGCAGGCGCAGCCGCCGGAGAAGCGGCGCCCATGCGCGCCCCGCAGTTCGTGCAAGATTCGGTTCCGTCGGGCATCTCGGAGCCACACTTGGTGCAAAACATATTCGGGCATCCCCTCACAACAAACAGCATCTGTCGCCATCATATTGAGCCCTCGCAGCCCAAATGTGTTGCGCAACATTGATCGCCGTCTTCGAGTGCCGGCAAAATGTGCCGGGCCCTATCCCGTCACACGCACGCTGGGGCAAAGGTCTGCCAGCGGGCACTCGTCGCACTTGGGCTTACGGGCATCGCAAATCTCGCGGCCAAAGGTGATCCACTGGTGGTTGACCGATTCCCAGTACTCGTGCGGCAAGATCTTGAGCAGATCCTGCTCGGTCTTGAGCGGCTCTTTGGCGTGTGTCTTGGGACTCAGCATCAGGCGGTGCGCGATGCGGTTGACGTGCGTGTCCACCGCAATGCCCTCCACGATGCCATACCCCACGTTGAGCACGATATTCGCCGTCTTGCGTCCCACGCCCGGCAGCTTCACGAGTTCCTTCATGTCGGCCGGCACCTCGCCGCCATAGTCGGCGACGATCATCTGCGCGGCCTCGACGGCATGCTTGGCTTTGCTCTTGTAGAAGCCGAGTGACTTGATGGTGTCTGCCACGTCAGCCACGCTCGCCCCGGCCATGGCCTCGGGCGTGGGCCACTGGGCAAACAGCTTCGGCGTCACCTTGTTGACCTGCGCGTCGGTCGTTTGCGCCGAGAGCAGCACCGCGATCAGCAGGCGGAAGGGATTCTCGTGGTCCAAAAAGCACTCGACCGGGCCATAGCGACGGTTGAGGCGCTCACACACCTCAACGGCGCGCTCGCGTTTGGCGGCATTGGTCTCGCGTGGCATAACGGCTCCTCGGCTCAACGGCACAATAAACTTATGGGCACAATTGTCCCACGTCCGAGACGCTTACGCCTCCAAGAATGCGCCGGTCTGACGGCTCCACAGGCTCGCGTACTCGCCACCCGCCTCGACGAGCTGCGCATGCGTGCCGTCTTCGACAATCTCGCCGTCCGCCAGCACCACGATGCGGTCGAGCGCCGCCACGGTGGACAGGCGATGTGCCACCACAATGGAGGTACGTCCACGCATCAGGTTTTCGAGCGCCTCCTGCACCAGCGCCTCGGACTCGCTGTCGAGGGCAGAGGTCGCCTCGTCGAGCACCAGAATCGGCGCGTCGGTTAGGATGGCGCGGGCGATAGCCACGCGCTGACGCTGGCCGCCCGAGAGCTTGACGCCGCGCTCGCCCACCATGGTGTCAAAGCCACGAGGCAAGCGGTCGATAAACTCGGTCGCATTAGCCAAGCGAGCCGCCTCGCGGATCTGCTCGTCGGTGGCGTCGGGGCGGCCGTAGGCGATATTCTCGCGAATGGAGCGATGGAACAGCAGCGCCTCCTGCGGCACGTAGGCAACCTGGCGGCGCAGGCTCTGCTGCGTGCAGCGCGAGACATCCTGACCGTCCACGAGCACGCGGCCGCCCTGAACATCGTCCAGGCGCAGCAGCAGCTTGGTGAGCGTCGTCTTACCCGAGCCCGATTTGCCCACCAGGCCCACGCGCTGGCCCGCCGCCACATGAAGTGTCAGGTCATCGAACACGCTCTCGCCCGCCGCAGCGTCACGGTACGCAAAGCTCAGGTGCTCAAAATCAATCGCGCCCTCGGTCACTTTAAGCTCAGGGGCGTCCGGGTCGTCTGCCACCAGACGCGGCTCGTCCAGCACGCGCGTCATCTCGGCCGCATCGCCGAGCGCGCGGTTGATGCGTTGCATCATGGAGCTTACGTAGTTCAGGCGCATGGTGAGGTTATAGGTGTAGGTAAAGATCATGACGAGCGAGCCGGCCGAGATGCCAAACCACGCGTTGCCGCCCGCCACGAATACACTCACCACGGCCATGGTAATGACGATAAGGCCCGAGGTCGTAAAGTTGCGCTGCATCATGGCGTGCATCGAGACTGTCTCGGCATCGCGCGCGGCACGATCGGCGGCGTCGAACAGATCGCGTTCAAAGTCCTCGCGCCCGCAGGTCTTGACGGCCAAGATGTTCGTGACCGCGTCGGAGAGCACACCCGAGAGCTTGTTCTGCGCGGCGGACGTCGCGGCCGAAAGCGGCATGATGCGTTTGTACATAAGCCAGACAAACGCGATGTAGACGACCATGATGCACACCAGGATCACGGTAAACGTCGGCACCACCGGGGCGAGTGCGGCCACGGTGCAGATGACCGAGGTGATGGTGGGGATGAGCGAATACACCGTCACGTCGACCAGACCCGTGTAGCCGCTCATAAAACGGCTCGTCTGGCTCACGAGCGATCCGCCAAAGCGGCTGGTATGGAATGTCATGGATTGGTTGGAGAGCGTGTCGAAGCATAGGCGCGCCAAGTGATAGTTGCCCGCGATCTCGAGCTTGTAGACGGTGTAGTCCTGTAGCTTGGAGAGGATCTGACCCACCAGGTTAACGAGTACGAGCGCCAGGATATAGGGGCCGAAGACCTCAAACACCTGGTCACCCGCCACGGGACCGGCTTGAACGCGGTCGACAATGAGGGCCATCACATAGGTATTGGCAAACGTCAGCAAAAAGATGTAGCCCGCCGACGAGAATACCGAGAGAAAGACAATCAGCGGCTGCGTGCGCGTGACACCCCAAAACCGCTGCAGCGTGCGGCGCACGGTGGAGCGACTGAGCGGGCTGGTGCTTCTCTGGGACATGGGCTTCCTTTCGCGTCTGATAGGGCGAAACGCCATTGTTGCACATTGGAGCACGCTTCAGACAAGTGCGATACGAAAAGCGGTGGGGCGCCCGCGTTTGTGCCGGTGCCCCACCGTCTTGTTGCAATTAGTCCTCGTCTTCTTGGTCCGCGAGAAGGCTCGCGGACGTGAGTCCCAAGATCTCATCGGCTTGGTCGGCGTCTTCCAGCGCGTCGATGTCCTTGAGCTTGCGCTCCATGACGTTGGTGCGCGTGGTGATGATGCCCTCGACCGTTTTGCCCGCGGTCTCGATCTGCTGCTGGGCGCGGCGCAGCGCCTTTTGATAGCGCGGCAGCTCGGCCTTGACGGCGGAGAGCACGCGCAGCACGTCGTCGGTACGTTTTTGCAACTTAAACGTCTGATAGCTCATCTGCAGACTGTTGAGGATGGCCGCCATGGTGCTGGGACCGGCAACGTTGACGTGGTAGTCGCGGCCCAGGGTCTCGATAAGCCCGGGGCGGCTGACGACCTCGGCGTACAGCCCTTCAAACGGCACGAACATGATGCCAAAGTTGGTCGTTGCCGGCACACTCAGGTACTTTTCGCAGATGTCCTTGGCCTCGCGTTTCACCATCATATCGAGCGTCTTGCGCGCTGCGGCAACGGCCTCCGCATCGCCC
The DNA here is from genome assembly GCA_900545835.1 of uncultured Collinsella sp. GTDB lineage: Bacteria > Actinomycetota > Coriobacteriia > Coriobacteriales > Coriobacteriaceae > Collinsella. The sequence continues at coordinate 4,542 of URBB01000126.1, forward strand.
GACTCCTGGGCGTCGATCAGATGCTCGTACGCGTCGCCCGGGAATTTGGAATCGATCGGCAGCAGCACGGGATCGCCCTCGTCTACCGGCAGCTTGACGGCAAACTCAACGCGCTCCGAGGCACCGGGCTTGGTGGCGACGTTTTCCAGATACTGGTCGGGTGTAAGGATGTCCGCCAGAATTGCACCCAGCTGCACCTCGCCCAAAATGCCACGCGCCTTCACGTTGCCCAGCACGCGCTTAAGGTCGCCCACGCCGGTGGCGATGGACTGCATGTCGCCCAGGCCCTTGTACACGGCCTCGAGCTGGTCGCTCACCTGCTTAAACGATGCCGACAGTCGGTCGTTGAGCGTGCGGGAGAGCTTCTCGTCCACCGTCGCACGCATTTGATCGAGCTGCACGTTGTTGTCTTTGCGGATGGCGCCCAGCTGAGCATCGACCGTTTCGCGCACCTTGTCCAGGCGATGCTCGATACCCTCGCGGTTGGCACCGAGCTGTTGGGCCGTCTCGCGGCGCAGGTCATCCATCCGGTCACCAGCTTGCGAAAACTCACGTGCGATGGTCAGGTAACGTT
>URBB01000127.1 GCA_900545835.1 uncultured Collinsella sp.
GCGCCCTTGAAGTTGAACGTCAGATTGTCCAAATGCGGCCCGCGCAGCGTCGGCCGGTCCGCCGTTCGGTAGAACGGCGGAACAAAACGCTTTAGTGTGCTGGATTGCGATGCAACGCTGGTTGTTGCTACAGTAGCGGGGCGTACCGGGGGTCCGGTACGCCCTGTTTTTATTTGACCATGAGGCGGCACGCAGCCATACGCGTGCGGACACCACGCCCAGATTGAGTGCGAGGATGTTCCATGGCCCAATACGCTGCCAACGAAATCGAAAACATGCCCGATAGCCCTGTGGCCCGTGAGGATTTGGGCGCGGGCGGTATTCCCCGGGGTGCCGGCGCACGCTCGCCGCTGTTCTGGAAAGTTCTGCTATTTTCGGTGGCGGTCATCTGGGGCTACTCCTTTACCACTATGAAGGGCGCGCTCGACACCATTCCGGTGTTCGAGCTGGTCTACGTTCGCTTTCTTCCGGCATCACTGGTTATGTTTGCCATTTTCCATAAGCGCATCATCGCTCATTTCAATGCCCGCAACCTGATCGTCGGACTGGGCATGGGTGCGCTCATGTGGGGAGCATACGGACTGCAGACGATCGGCCTGGCGCAGACCACGGCAGGCAAAAGCGCGTTTTTGACGGGCACGTACTGCATCTTGGTTCCGTTTGCGAGCTACGTCCTAAGCGGCGAAAAGCTTACCCGTTACAACTTGGGCGCCGCGTTGCTGTGCCTGGCGGGCATTGGCTTGGTGGCGCTCGATAGCGTCGAGTTCAATGCCGGCGATGCCATTACGCTGGGCGGCGCGGTCTTCTTTGCCATCCAGATGGCGGTGACCGCCAAGTACGGTCGCAAGATGGACATCAACGTCATCACGTTTTGGATGTTTGTGGGCAATGGCGTCTTGAGCCTGATCTCGTCGCTGCTATTCGAGACCCAAGCGCCTCTGTCCGTGTGGACGCCGAGCTTTATCAGTGCGATGGCGTTTCTCTCGGTGGGCTGCACATGCGCGGCTCTGCTCATCCAAAACGTCGGCCTGGCGCATGTCCCGGCCTCGACGGGCTCGCTGCTCCTTTCGATGGAGTCGCCTTCGGGTGTGCTGTTCTCGGTGCTGCTGATGGGGGAGGCGCTCACCTCGCGCCTGCTCGCCGGCTTCGCGCTCATCTTCCTGTCGATTATCTTGAGCGAGACTCACTTCGATTTTTTGCGTCGAAAGCCGCGCCCGCAATTGTAAACAACTTGTTGCGCCGCCCTCCCGGGGCGGCATTTTTTATGCCTTGCCCTTAAAGTAGTACCTTGCACTTTACGCTATCAAAGTGCTTGCTGCAAAAACGATACTGGAGGGCATCTATGGCACCAGCTTTGTCCGATCTTCAACCGCAATCAGCGCCCAAGGCCACCGCAGCGGCGCAGACCGCTATCGGTGACGGTCTTGTTGCAGAAGCTCAGGCTTTTGCAGACGAGCTCGCTGCGTGGCGACACGATCTACACCAGATGCCCGAGCTGGGTAATAGCCTCCCGCAGACCTCTGCGTATATTCAAGCGCGCCTGACCGAGATGGACATCCCATTTGCCACGCTCGTCGATGGTTCCTGTGTTGTGGGCCTTGTCGGCGCCGGTGCCGCCGCGGCCCAGGGCAATGGCGTCTGCACGGACGAACAGGCCGGTACGGTCGTTATGCTGCGTGGCGACATGGATGCCCTGCCCGTTACCGAGGAATCCGGCGAGCCCTTTGCATCCACCAACGGCTGCATGCACGCATGCGGACACGATATGCACGCGACGGCGCTGCTTGGTGCGGCTCGTATGCTCAAAGCACGCGAGGCAGAGCTTGTTGATGCCAACGCCACGGTTAAGTTGCTGTTCCAGCCGGGCGAGGAAACCTTTGAGGGTGCCCGCGCCGCTATCGCCGATGGTCTGCTGCAGAACCCGCGTCCCCAGGCCGCCTTTGCCATGCATGTCAATAGCCAGTCGCCGCTTGGCCTGGTGCTCTACGGCAGCCCGGCGCTCTCGGGCGTGTACGGTTTTCGCATCACGCTTCAGGGCAAGGGTGGCCATGGCTCGAGCCCCGAGATCTGCATCGACCCCATCACGGCCGGCGTCCATGTGCATCTGGCGCTTCAGGAGCTCATCTCCCGCGAGGTGCCGGCGGCCAAGGAGGTCGCACTGACTGTCGGTAAGTTCGCCGGCGGTCAGGCCGCAAATGTCATCCCCGACACTTGTGTGCTCGAGGGAACGCTGCGCGGCTTCGACGTCGAGCTCATGGAGCACCTCAAGACCCGCATCGCGGAGGTCGTCAAAGGTGTTGCCACGACCTATCGTACGCCGGCGACTATCGAGACGCTCTCGGATGTTCCCCCGCTCGTACTCGATGACGATATGACGCAGGCGTCGCTTGGCTACGTGGGCGCGGTGCTGCCCAAGTCCGCCTTCTTGCCACTGTTCCACGCCATGGCGAGCGAGGACTTCGCGCTTATCTCGAGCGAGATCCCGAGTGCGTACTTTACCGTGGGCGCTGCCGTGACCGATACGGACGAGCACTTTGCCCAGCACCATCCCAAGGCACGCTTTAACGATGCCGAGCTTCCCCTTGGTGCCGCGGCTTACACGACGGTCGCTTTGGGCTATATCGCTGACCACCGGTAGCACCCAACCTTGCCTTTCAAGCCTGCGGGCATGGCCATAAGGCCTATGTCCTTGTCTTTCAAGGCAATCTTGGGCACTACCGGCGCCATCGTCTCGGGCGTGCTGTTCGATGCCACGGGCTCCTTTGCGAGCGCCTGGATTGTGTGCCTGGCGTGCTCCGTGGTCATGCTCGTGTTCCTGCTGGCATCCGAGCCCATCGCCGCCAAGCTGCGCGCGAGCGTGGCGGGGGAGTAGACGTCCGTCGCTCTTTTCTGTTCGCCCCGTTCTGTCCGTGGCTGCCCTGGAAGCCGAATGGATGCTCGTACCATCATTCGGTTTCCAAGGCGGCCACGGGCCTACGAAATGATCCGTTTTCCTCCGTCCCCAACAGATCACGTGATTCGAAGGGGACGGAGGAAAGCGGATCACAAACAGCGGCGGCGCGTCTGGCCGAACGAGTCCCCATACCCTCGTTCGGCCAGACGCGCCGCCGCGTTGCTGCTTTGTGCCGTATAATGACCGTTACCTATGACGCGATACAAAAGAAAGGTGTTTGCCCATGCAGGCACAGAAGGCGGAGGGAACCCGCGACCTTATCGGCGCCGAGATGCGCGCCTGGCAAAAGATGCAGCAGATTGCGGCCGGCGTGTTCGAGCCGTTTGGTTTTAAGCCCATCGAGACGCCCGCGATCGAGCAGGTGGACGTGTTTGTCCACGGTATCGGCCAGTCGACCGACGTCGTGCGCAAGGAAATGTTCCGTGTGTTCAGCGGTGCCAACCTGGAGCGCGTCTTTACCGAGGGCACCGACACCAAACTCAAGCCCAAGCAGCGCCTGGCACTTCGCCCCGAGGGCACGGCCGGCGTGGTGCGCGCCGTCGTCGAGAACAACCTGGTGCCCCAGGGCTCCACGCCGTTTAAGGCGTACTACGCCGAGGCCATGTTCCGCGGCGAGCGTCCCCAGAAGGGCCGCCTGCGCCAGTTCCACCAGGTGGGCATCGAGTGGCTCGGCGCTCCCGATCCGGCGGCAGACGCCGAGTGCATCATCATGCTCATGGAGTTTTACAAGCGCCTGGGCTTCGATCTTTCCAAGCTTCGTCTGCTCATTAACTCGATGGGCGACGCTCAGTGCCGTCCGGCTTACCGCGAGCAAGTCAAGCAGTTTATCCTCGATCACGCAGACGAGATGTGCGATGAGTGCCGCGAGCGCGCCGAGCTCAACCCGCTGCGTGCCTTTGACTGCAAGAACGACCACTGCCGCGAGATCATGGCCGAGGCTCCGCTGATGGGTGACAACCTGTGCGATGAGTGCCGCGAGCACTACGAGCAAGTCAAGCGCTATCTGGATGCCGCCGGTATCGAGTATGTCGAGGATCCCACCTTGGTGCGCGGCCTGGACTACTACACCCGTACTGTCTTTGAGGTCGAGGCCCCTGGCGCCGGCGTCGGCTCCATCGGCGGCGGCGGCCGCTACGATGGCCTCGTCGAGCTCGAGGGCGGCAAGCCCACGGCAGGCGTCGGCTTCGCCGTCGGTTTTGAGCGCGCCCTGCTGGCCCTGCAGGCCTTTGGCAGCGACCTGGGTGCCGAGGAGGTCCCGTGCGTCTACGTCGCCAATGCCGGCAAGGAGCTGCGTCAGAACGTCTTTACCATTACGCAGCAGCTTCGCGCCGCAGGGATTGTGACCGAGGCCGACTATCAGGGCCGTTCGCTCAAGGCCCAGTTTAAGCAGGCCGATAAGGTAGGCGCCAAGCTCATCCTGGTCCTGGGCGGCGACGAGCTTGCCGCCGGCAAGGTCAAGGTGCGCGACATGCAGAGTCACGACGAGGTTCTCGTCGATTTGGCCAACGTTGTCGAGGCGGTTCGCGAGCGCCTGTAGCGTATCTTTTTGAGCTGCGGGTCTGCTAACCTGCCCTGCTCATGGAGAGTAATTGTTACGGGGGTGTTTCGCTATTATGCGGAATGCCCCCGTTTGTGTATGCCGTCCACCGAGAAATACGACCATTTAGAGCAAAAACCCTTGCAATGCAGAAAATACTTTTGTGTGGTAAAGCGCAATCAGCGTCGAAAGTTTTTGCCGAGTGCCTATAATGAATACCGCATGTTACGTGCATAGAAGGAGGAATGGGAGGAAACGTGGCTGAGAACCTAAGCAACCAGTCTGTACCCGAAGCCGCGGCGCGCGTCGCTGCCGTGGTCAACCGCCTCGTTAACCGAATCGGCTCGAATGCCGAATCCAAGGAGCGTCTCGCCGAGATCGAGATCCCCGAGGAGCTGCGCGACAATCTGGCGCTGTTCTTGCGCCTGGAGCGCCGTGTGCTTAGCGAGTATGATCCCGAGATCGCGGACCTGTTCGACAAGATTTTGACAGCCGAGATTGTGGCCAACGCCGGAAACCCCGGCACCCGCGCTGCCGACGAGTCCGTCGACGAGCAGGGCGTGCCCACTGCCGACG
>URBB01000128.1 GCA_900545835.1 uncultured Collinsella sp.
TACATCGGTAAAGCGACTCATCACTCGCTCTACGGGATACCAAAGCACCCAGTTAATTAGAGGCGCCCCATCATAAAAATGAAAACCGTGCGCAGTGTAAATCACTTTTGTCCCACTGTGACGAGCATCTCGAGCTGCAAGACGCGTGAGAACACCTCCCACGGGAGTGTGGGTGTGAACAATAGCGAAATGCTCCTTGGCGAAGAGTTTACGCAGCTGTTTGTAGGCAACGATCGTCTGCATTGAGAATGGACTGCGTGCGAAGTCAATATTAACGAAATGGTCGCAGAATGGGATTTCACAGACACCGTCTGGATAATCGTTCTTAGCAGCTACCCATGTCTCCCAACCCTGCTCTTTGAACCACTTGAGATAAGGTATGTGGAACTTAGCAATATGCCCGCGCACCAGCGTAGCTGTGAAAAGAACGCGACCATGGTCAGGGAAGCTCATCTCGCACCGTCTCCCGTGCTCACAACGCCAAGCGTCTTGAGCATAATCTCAAGGTCCATCTTGATGCTTCTAGATTTAATGTACTGGAGGTCAAACATGACCTTCTCGCTGGGAAGCAAGTCGTACCCGCCAGTCACCTGGGCAAGACCGGAAATGCCCGGACGGACCATAGTGCGGTAATGCCATCCGTGAATGCGTTTCTCAAACTCATCACAAAACGCAGGACGCTCGGGGCGAGGACCAATTAGGCTCATATCGCCTTTGAAGACGTTCCAAAATTGCGGTATCTCGTCCAAACGCGTCTTACGCATAAACTTGCCAAACGGCGTTACGCGCGGATCTTCGTCCTGAGCCCACTGGGCACCACGAGATTCAGCATCAGTGTACATGCTGCGGAACTTATAGATATTAAAGACCTTGCCGTCCTTGCCAACGCGACGCTGTGCATAAATGACGGGGCCTTCGGACTCGGACTTAATCTTGACGGCAATGACAGCCATCGGAATCGCGAGAATAATGAGCGCGCAACCACAGGAGACAACATCGAAAGAGCGCTTGATAAAACGGTAGAAGAACCCACCGTTTACGACGGGTTCTTCTAGTTCAATGATGTCGTCACCGGGCAACAACTTTTCCAGCACGTCAGCAGGGATACCGTTCTCCGACAGCTTAGGCTCATGCTTTCCGACGTTGTTAAGCTTTGCAGCCTCGCGCCTGTCCTCAAGCGTGACAGCGAGCGCTGCCGCATCCCCCATTTGATTTTCTTGCACGTTCTCTTCCAACACTTCGTCCCCTGGTCGGGGCTCCTCCCTGTTCCGCTAAGCAGTCGCCTGCAGCTAGGCGATCGCCTTTTTAAGGTTGCGCATTACACGCTGCTCGGCTGAAAGCACGGCAAGACCAACGCGCGTAGTAACGCGTCGGCCGCACAGATCAAGCTCCAAATAAGCAGTGCTCTTGCGTCTGTTAATGGATTTGATAAGGCCTTCGTGGCCCAGCAGCGGACCTGCCGTAACTACGACCTGGTCACCGTCTTTCAGGGCCTCGCTCATGGGCACCACACGGTCTCCCTTATGCGTAAATCCGCCAATAAGCTGGACCTCTTCTTTTGCCAGCGGCACAAACTGACCGTCCTGGGATAACACCCGGGCAAAGTCGTCCATACGCATCAGATACTGTTGCACGGTACGGGGATCTGCCGTATCGCAGATAAGATAACCGGGAAAGAGCGGCTTGGTCGTATTGACCCATTCGCCGTGTACTTTGATCTCGGTTTGAAATTGGGGATAAAAGAGCTCCTGCATGGCGCTCGCCGGCACCATGCGCTCGATGCGCTCGCGCATTACGTCTTCGCGACCGTTAATGACCTGGATCACATACCACACGAGCACCACCCCCTTGCTGTCTTACGTGTGGCTCACGGGGTTTGGGTATGGCTTCGCCAAGGCGCTTGTGCGCGAAGGCGCTCCATATTCAAACCCTGAGCCCAGTCAGACAAGCACGTGGCTCTGCCCCACCGTGAACGGTATGTATAGAAGCAGTTGCTAGAGTCGCGGACGTGTATCGCAAAAATGACCACGACCCCAGCTGGCTGCGTGCGACCCAGTCAAGTGGGTACAAAACTGGAACGCACGCAAACAGCTGTAGGACTGCTACGCTTTGACACGCAACCTATTTAATGCACCTTGAAATTACATCAATGCAAATAAATAACGTCGCATGACATCTATATTGGAGCTCGTGGTGTTTCTGGCACCGCCGTTACGGCCGGATGCTGATCGACCCTGCGCTTTGTGACTTGCTGGAGCCGTGAGCACAGTGAACTCATGTAACGTTATGTATGCTAGCACAAGCTGTTAGTGAAACTGATTTGGGCAGTACTGGACAACATTTCGTTCATTTAGCGTGTTCAAGGGGGCTGTTTTGCGATGTTGTTCACATTGATGCAGGTTATTAAGGTACTGGCGGTGATTAGGGGCGTTCCTGAAGCCCAAATGAAGCAGCGAGCTGCGCCGATGATCGCGTTCGTCTAACAAACTATGTACAGACATGGGAAATAAATTGTGCAACTTTTTGTTGCCGAAGGAGGGGTTTGTGGCGCGAGGTATTTTGAAATGAAAAAAGGCCTCCGGGATTCCGAAGGCCTTTGCTTTCACGATGGTGGAGACGAGGGGGATCGAACCCCTGACCTCTTGACTGCCAGTCAAGCGCTCTCCCAGCTGAGCTACGCCCCCGTGACGGGAAGATACTATAGGGGAAGTTGGCGCGACGTGCAAGGACTTTTTTGGTCAGACTCTAAATGCCTAATGATATAGGTAAGCGATGGCGGTGCCGGTGTGAACTTGGATCTTTGCTGTACCCCTGACGACGTTGCTAATGCCCATGTCGGCTAGCAGGCCCAGGGGGCTGTGGTCAAGCTCCCATTCTAGGCCGTGTTCGCTTACAACTGTCCCAGGGGCTATGGCGATGATGGAGAACGTCTTGCCTTCGGCGCCTTTGATGGTCCATGATTCGCCCGCGCGAAGAATGCGGGCGACCACCTTGTCCTCGGCAATCCAGACAGGAGTGTCCCCGTAGCCCGCGAGAAGCCCCAGTATGGAAAGCGCCATGTCGGGACGGCCGCCGGTGGCGCAGGTCGCAACCACTTCGGCACCCGGCCAGCGACGACGGACGGAATCGAGCGCCAGCGCCAGATCGGTATGGTCCTTGTACGGGTCGTGGCGCTCAACTTCAAAGTCGGTGGCGGCATCGACCAACGCGCGACCTGCATCGCTCACCGTGTCGGCATCCCCCACATACACGTCGCAGCTCAGCCCCGCGCCCAGCAGCGCGTCGAGCCCGCGGTCCACGGCGACAACGTGGTCGCACTCCCCTGCTAGCCTACGCAACAGACCCGCGCTCGCCACCACGGGCGAGCCGCAGACTACAAGTACTTTGCAAGCCACAGCCCTCGCCTATCCCTCAAACGAGAGCACGCGGGCCAGATCAAGCTCCTCGTAGCTGTCGATAAAGATATCGCAGTTGGCACGCACATCGTCGCGCTTCATGCGGCCGTGCGGGTCATAAATGCCCACGCGCTTAAAGCCTGCGGTGCCAGAGCTCATAAGGCCAAAGACCGCATCCTCAAACACCCAAGCGCGCTCAAACTTGCGCCCGTGGCGCTCTTCCAGGCGGCGCTGCGCCAACTCGTACACATCGGGGAACTGCTTGGAGCGTCCCGCCTCGCCCGTCGTGGTAACAAACTCCATATAAACATCGAGCCCGGCACCGGCGAGCGCGGACTGCACCAGCTCAGCCGGCGTGGACGTGGCCACGCACATGGCAACACCGGCAGCCTTCGCCTGCTTCAGAAATGCAATCAGGCCCTCGCGCGGCGGCACCTTTGAATAGCCATCGATCAGGATATCGCTCAACTCGCGGTAGAGCTCCTCGCCATTTGTGCCAATGCCCCAGATATCGTGATAGGCCTGGCACTCGTCCTCCAGCGACAGGTGCTCAAATTGGGCAAAGTCATCCACGGTCACGTTAACTCCGTGGCGGTGCAATAACTCGGGCTGGGCATAGGCCCAAACGGGTGTGCTGTTAACTAACGTGCCGTCGCAATCGAAAATAAAAGCAACCTTGGGAGCGGCGGTATGGGACATAAACGAACCTTTCGATATCAAATGGTAAACATCCTGCTAAAAACGTTTTACCAAACGTCAGCCAAACAATTTTGAAACCCAAGTTGGTAAAACTGTCAAGGGTTTTACCACGGCAATTCTGCCAGTGGTCTAAACATGGCGCTTACCGATTAAACGCCGCCCCAAAACCACTTTCCTTCATAAAAGTAACGTACAGGTGTTATCGTAGTTTCTGCCGAAAGTTCCACCGAGCACGCGAGGTGGAACGAATCACAGAAACTTCGCCGTCCCTTCGATTCGTGCAGCCTTGGACCTTTCGCATCTAGTCACCAAGGCAACACGCTGCCGCGTCATGATGGGATCAAACGTGAGCGATACAAAGCTAAAGCCAACGGCTAAAAAGCCCGCAACCCGCAAACCGGCTCCGCACGCACCGGAGCTCTCCAAGGACGATGTCTACCTGTTTGGCATTGGAATGTGGGAGCGCAGCTGGGAAAAGATGGGCGCGCATCCCGACACGCAGAACCGTACGCGCGGCTGGCGCTTTTGCGTTTGGGCGCCCGACGTAAAGAGTGTCCATGTCATTGGCGAATTTAACGACTGGGATGAAGAAGCCAACCCGCTGGTGCCCGTGCATACGAGCGCTATTTGGGAAGGCTTTATTCCTGGCGCCAAGCAGGGCCAGCTCTATAAATACCTCATCGTGACCAACGAAGGCGAAAAGCTCTACAAGGCCGATCCGTACGCCTTTAAGGCCGAGTGCCCTCCGGGTACCGCGAGCGTGCTGTGGACCTGTCTCTTATACACATCTCCGAGCCCACGAGACCGGAGCCTATCTCG
>URBB01000129.1 GCA_900545835.1 uncultured Collinsella sp.
TCCTCGATCTCCTTCAGGCAGGACTGGTAGGTCTCGCCCGCGGTCATGCGGCGGTCGATGGAGATGGAGCAGGAGTCAGCCACAGCGCAGCGGGAGGGAGAGGTGTAGAAGATCTGGCTGGTGGTGCAGGTGCCGCGGCCGAGGAAGCGGGCGTCTTCGTAGTGCTCGGGGTTGTACTTCGGGTCGAGCATCTTGACAAGGCCCTTGATCTCCTTGTCGTCGGCAGCGTCGTTCTCGTTGAGATCGCGGACGTTCAGGATGACCTCAGCCATCTTGTGGATCGCGTTGTCGCCGCGCTCCGGAGCGGAGCCGTGGCAGGAAACGCCGTGCATATCGACGCGGATCTCCATTCTGCCGCGATGGCCGCGGTAGATGCCGCCGTCGGTCGGCTCGGTGGAGATGACGAACTCGATCTGGTCGCGCGCGTCCTCGGGACCCTTGAAGTATTCGTTGACGATGGACTGCCAGCACATACCGTCGCAGTCCTCCTCCTGCACGGAGCCGACGACCATGATCTTGTAGCCCTCGGGAATGAGGTTCAGATCCTTCATGATCTTCGCGCCGTAGGTAGCAGAGGCCATGCCGCCCTCCTGGTCGGAGCCGCCGCGGCCGTAGATGATCTCGTCGGTCTCGTAGCCCTCATAGGGATCGGCGTCCCAGTTCTCGATGTTGCCGATGCCGACGGTGTCGATGTGGGAGTCGATGGCGATGATCTTGTCGCCCTCGCCCATAAAGCCCATGACGTTGCCCAGGCCGTCGACCTTGACCTCGTCATAGCCAAGGCTCTCCATCTCGGCCTTGATGCAGGCAACAACCTCACCCTCCTCGCAGGACTCAGAGGGGTGAGAGATCATAGCGCGCAGGAAGCGAGTCATATCAGCACGATGAGACTCAGCAGCAGCCTTGATTGCGTCGAAATCGAGTTCTTTAGCCATTGTTCATAACCTTTCAAACGAAGGAATCTACCTGTGAGGTGGCGGAGCGATACCTATTTACTCCGCCCCAACGATTAGCAAGTGGGATATTCGCCTTCCCAAACAATGCGGCGATACTGGTCGGGATCGGTGTCGCCCTCGGTGGAGAAGCAGAGCACGGAGCTCGTCTTGTCCAGGCCGATGAGCTCCTTGAGCTCGGCGTACTCGGGATCGAGCATGAGGGTCTCGACCAGGCCGGTGGTCACAGCGCCGGACTCGCCGGAAATGACGCGCGGGTCGCCCTTCTCGGGAGCGCCCAGGGTGCGCATGCCGCGAGCGGTGACCCAGTCGGGGCAGGACACGAAGGCGGTGGTGTGGTTGCGCAGGATATCCCAGCCCAGAATGTTGGGCTCGCCGCAGCACAGGCCGGCCATGATGGAGGGCATGTCACCGTCCACGATGCGCGGATCGCCGTCGCCGGCGGCAGCGCCCTTGTACAGGCAGGCGGCAGGAGCGCACTCAACCACGACAAAGGTAGGCGGGTTATCGGGATACAGGTTGGTGAAGTAGCCCACCACGGCGCCCGCGAGCGAACCCACGCCAGCCTGGACAAACACGTGCGTCGGGCGGTTGATGGCCATCTCGCGCAGCTGCTCGGCAGCCTCGGAAGCCATGGTGCCGTAGCCCTCCATGATCCAGGACGGGATCTTCTCGTAGCCCTCCCAGGCGGTGTCCTGAACGATGACGCCGCGCTCGCAGGCGTCGGCCTCGGCGGCGGCCATGCGCACGCACTCGTCGTAGTTGACCTCTTCGATGGTCACCGTGGCGCCCTCGGCGGCGATGTTATCGAAGCGGGGCTTGGTGGAACCCTTGGGCATGTGCACGACGGCCTTCTGGCCCAGCTTGTTGGCAGCCCATGCCACGCCGCGGCCATGGTTGCCGTCGGTGGCGGTAAAGAAGGTAGCCTGGCCAAAGTCCTTGGCAAGCTGGTCGGAGGTCAGGTAATCGAAGGTGCAGTCGGCAACGTCCTTGCCGGTCTCGTCGGCAATATAGTTGGCCATGGCAAACGAGCCGCCCAGGACCTTAAAGGCGTTGAGGCCAAAGCGATAGCTCTCGTCCTTAACGCACAGGTTGGACAGGCCCAGGCGCGCAGCCTGACCGTCCAGACGGGCAAGCGGAGTGACGGTATATTGAGGGAACGACTGGTGGAAGGCACGGGCCTTCTTCACGTGGTCGAGACTCATGATTCCCAAGTGCTTGTCATCGCTCTTGGGCATCGTGTTGCCCGCCCACTGGATCTTATCGGCCATACGGTGAACTCCTTAAGTCCTCTCTTGCCGGCCTCCGCATACGCGTTTCAGCCCATTCCCATTCATGCGACTGAACTTTTATGTGGATGCCAAACAAAAAGTTTGTTAGCACTGTTCTATCACACTTTTTGATTGGCAAACCTAACAAATTGTTTGTTGCCGCAATCGGTACCTTTTCGCCGACGAACGGTCATGAATTGCCTTGTTGATGGATTTGTTTGCGGTCAAGTGTGGTTTATGGCACAGTGAGCCCAAACTAATTTTTAGGAAGGCACCCATGACCCCGTCACAGATTGAGTTTTATAAGCGCCTTGCACACGGCCTGGCGCTCCAATTTGGCCCCAACTGCGAAGTCGTCGTCCACGACCTGGAAACCGAGGACGTGGACCACTCCATCGTGGTGATCGAAAACGGCCACGTCAGCGGGCGCAAACTGGGTGACGGCCCCAGCCATATTGTGTTTGAGTCCATGCACGACGACACCACCGACGTGCACGACCGCGAGCCATACCTCACCAAAACCGCCGACGGCAAGCTGCTCAAGTCCTCGACCATCTTTATCCGCAACGACGAGGGCAAGCCCGTCGGCATTTTGGGCATCAACTTTGACATTACGCTTATGAAGGCTTTTGAGCGTTCGCTCGACGCCTTTACCGGCACCGGCGGCACGGGCTACACCGAGCCCGAGCCCATTACCAAGAACATCGGCGACCTGCTCGAGGACCTGCTGCACGAGTGCGAGCAGTTTGTGGGCAAGCCCGCGGCACTCATGACCAAAGACGAGCGCATTCGTGCCATTGGCTACCTCGACCGTCGCGGCGCCTTTCTCATTTCCAAGTCGAGCGAGCGCGCCTGCGAGTTCTTTGGCATCTCCAAGTACAGCTTCTATAGCTACCTCAATGAGGCCAAGGCGGCGGCCGGCGACAAGTAGGCACTCGCCTGGATTGCCCCTCCCCTTTTGGGCGCGAGTTCTGGAAAGCACGAATCCAAGACCGAGCAGCTTGGGAAGTTCCATATAATCGATGTCATTAGTATTTCGAAAGGATGGAACAGAATGGCGTTGAGCAAGGCATCATGCACCGGTCGCGGATTGATTCCGGCAATTGGTGGACATGTGCACCGCATGTTCGATGAGAGTGAAGACGACCTGTTTTCGCTGAGCCTTGACGATGTGATGGATGATCGCCCGTGGACCGCCGACGAACTCATGGGCGGCGGCGCTCGCCCGTCAAGCCCCAATCCCGCACTTGCGCCCAAGTCCGCACCTGCGCCGACTCCTGCGCAGTCGCCTGTTTCGACGCCCGCACCCACTTCGGCGCCCACGCCCGCTCCCCGCCCCGCAAGCGACCCGTCCGAGACGGCGGCATTTCTCGCTGCAGCGACGCAGGGCAAATCGGCCGACAGCACCGTTATGTACAGCGCCCAGCAGTTGCCCGTTCCTGCGGCACGCAAGCCTCCGGTCGCAAGGCTCGATGAGCCCGTTGTCCATCAGGTTGCCTACGATTCCTGGGCTGCAGCCGATCTGGATGAGACCTCTACCGGCATGCCGGCGCTCGACGTTCCAGTTAACCCGCTTTTTGCCGCCAACACGAGCGCCGCGGACTATGAGGGCGGTGCGGCATATTCCGATTATCCCGATGGCTATGCTGGCAACGGTCGCATCGAGACCGAGGATTATGGCACCACATCGAGCGATTATCTCAACGATCCGTACGCTGCCACGCCCGCACCGGAATATGACCCAGAGGCCGCGTCCGCGCCGGCGTATACCAAAAGCACGGGCGAAGAGCGCTTCGCCGATTATTACGCCGAGGAAAAGGCGCTGCGTTTCTCGGAATTTCCGCAGGCAGTCAAGGTTGCCTTTATCGCCATTATCATTGCCCTGCTCGGTGTCATTGCGTTTGAGGGATTCCAGCTGTTCCGCGGCCCCACCCAAGCGGAGTCGGAGACCCAGCAAAAAGAGGACGATAACCAGTACCTGGACATCAACACCCTCAAGGGCGACCCCAACGACGGGGACGACGAGTAGCGAGGGCTGAAGGCAGCCGCAGGATCCCGCATCCAGCATCGGCTTCTAAGTGCTGTTTTGTCATCCAACTACACTTTTCCGAAGTTTTAAGGTGCCTATTTCGACACTTTTCCGGATTTTATACTCTGTCCCTCCAGATGCGCTTTACGGTGCAGGCGTTGGAAGAAGGGCCATGTGCCGCTGGCGGCCCACATGTTCTGCAGATCAAGCTGCTCGGAGACGGCTCGCGCGAGCCGTCCAGCTGGAAGCTCTTTGCCGACGGCGCGTGCGTTGCGGACGGATCCGGCGCCTTTGCCCGCGAGTGCTTCTGCGAGGGCGCCGAGGTGTTTCTAGACCTGTGCCGCGACGCCGTACGCGCGACCGAGCTGTACCAGTGGAGCCAGAGGGAGTACGAGCTGCTGAGTGCCGCGCGT
This sequence comes from uncultured Collinsella sp., assembly GCA_900545835.1. Classification (GTDB taxonomy): domain Bacteria; phylum Actinomycetota; class Coriobacteriia; order Coriobacteriales; family Coriobacteriaceae; genus Collinsella. Next base: position 4,667 of record URBB01000129.1, read on the forward strand.
GGGATTGCGAGGGTGTAGACGAACGCACCCGCCACGCGAAACCGAATGGCGTTCTCAAAAGGCCTACCTCCCCTCCGCCTTCAGCCTCAGCAGCAGGTCGCCCAGCTCAGGACACTTGCTGGAGAAGCGCGTCTGGACTCGCTCGCCTATCCCCCATCGTTGGCGGATCTCCTGGGTGCGCGGACTCACACGGTAGTCCCCGTCCATCACCTGC
>URBB01000130.1 GCA_900545835.1 uncultured Collinsella sp.
TACACTCTCTCCGTCGTCGGCAGCTTCAGATGTTTATAAGAGACAGGAGCTATTTTAGCGCACCACGGATACGATATTGGCCGCTGGATTTGAGTCGGGCGGCTTAGATATACCGTTCGCAGCGCAAATACGACCGTTTACCAAATACATCAGATGTATTTCGAACAAATTTCAAAATGAAACATCAGACCTTTCCAAAACACGCTATAGTCATCAGACGAATTCAAAAGGTCTGATGAATTGGAGGAAAGATGTCAGACCCAACGTTTATGGCCGACCCCACCAGGCTGGTCATCGCCGCTATCGTGGGCATCGCGCTGCTGCTTGCGCTCATCATTAAGTTCAAGCTGCATCCTGTGCTTTCGATGATGGTCTCGGCGCTCGCGATCGGCATCGGCGCCGGTATGCCGCTCGACCTGGTGGCGGACACTGTCACCAAGGGCGTGGGAACCACGCTGCAAAACATCGCCCTGCTCATTGGCCTCGGCTCGATGTTTGGCCAGATTCTTGAGGAGAGCGGCGGCGCCAAGAAGATCGCCCAGACCTTCATCGATACCTTTGGGCAGGGTCATTCCAGCTGGGCGCTGGGCATTACCGGTCTGGTTATCGGCACTACGGTGTTCTTTGAGGCCGGCGTAGTCGTTTTGATTCCGCTTGCGTTTAGCGTGGCGTCGCAGACCAAGAAGTCGACCCTCTACTACGGCATCGCCCTGCTCGCGGGACTTGCCGCTGGCTATGCGTTTGTGCCGCCTTCGGCCGGTTCGGTCCTGGTCGCCGGCACGCTCGGTGTCGACCTGGGCACTATGATCCTCGTCGGTATCCCCACCGCCTTCATCGCCATGGCGATTGCCGGCGTCATCTGGGGCCGCAATGTGGGCGGCCGCATCTTTACGGACGTTCCCGAGCATTTCACTTCCGCCGAGGGGGCGAGTGACGACAAGGAGCTTCCCTCCTTTGGCATGGTACTCGCGATCGTGCTCACGCCGCTTTGCCTGATTCTGTTGGGCACGCTGTCTTCTTACATCTCCATGCCCGAGCAGGTCGCCTCGATCCTTGCCTTCCTGGGCAAGCCGTTCGTCGCTTTGACGCTCGCCACGCTCGTCGCGATGTATCTGCTGGGCGCGCGCCGCGGCTACTCCGGCGCCGAGCTCAAAGCCCTGCTCGACCGCTCTCTTAAACCCGTCGGCATGATCTTGCTGGTTATCGCCTGTGGCGGCGTCATTCGCTGGATGCTGCAGGACTGCGGCCTGGGCCAGGTTATTGGGCCCATGCTCGAGGCTTCACCGCTGCCTTTGGTGGTCGTTGCCTTTTTGATTGCCGTCATGGTGCGTGCCTCGGTCGGCAGCTCCATCGTCGCTATGACCATGGCATCGGGCATTATGGCCGCCATGCCTGCGGTTGCCGGAGCCTCAGTGCTCATGCGTGCCGCTATCTGTCTTGCTATCTGCGGCGGTGCCACGGCCCTCTCGCACGTCAACGATGCCGGTTTTTGGATGTGCTCCTCGTTCCTGGAGATTGACGAGAAGACCACCCTCAAGTCCTGGACCGTTATGGAGACGCTCATCGGCCTTTCGGGTCTTGCCTGCGCCCTGGTGATTTCGTTCTTCGCCTAGTTTGCGTAGCTAAGCATCTTTCACCGAGTGCATCGCTCGGTACCCATTTTCACCTGATTCATTAACCAACGATTGGTACAACCGTTCAAACCAAAAGAGGAGAGCATTATGGACGAGAAGACCAAGGCACAGATTCAGCAGGAGGCAGCCGACTTGGTTGCCAAGCTGCAGCCGCGTTCCGGCAAGTTTCGCACCATCAGCCCCGAGATGGACCCGCTGCGTCTGGGCTCTGGCTGGACGATCGAGGACCTGGACAAGCCGCAGGTCATCATCGAGTCGACCTTTGGCGATTCGCACCCGGGTTCTGCCGGCCTGTTCGAGCTGGTCGAGGAGGTCCGTGCCGGCGTTGCCGAGGCTGGCGGTCACGGTGCCCGTTACTTCTGCACCGATATCTGCGACGGCGAGGCCCAGGGCCACGACGGCATTAACTACTCGCTGCCCAGCCGCGACATGATCGCCAACATGATCGAGATCCATGCCAAGGCCACCCCGTTCGACGCCGGCGTCTTTGTCGCCAGCTGCGATAAGGGCCTGCCTGCGAACCTTATGGCCATGGGCCGCATCAACATCCCCTCCATCGTCGTTACCGGCGGTGTCATGGATGCAGGCCCCGACCTGTTGACCCTGGAGCAGCTCGGTGCGATTTCTGCCCGCTACGAGCGCGGCGAGATCTCTCGCGAGGAACTTGAGTTTGCCAAGCACAACGCATGCCCCAGCTGCGGCGCCTGCTCCTTTATGGGCACCGCGTCGACCATGCAGGTTACCGCCGAGGCCCTGGGCCTTATGCTCCCCGGTACGGCCCTGCTGCCCGCAACCAGCTCCGATCTGCGTGAGTTTGCGCGCGAGGCCGGCCGTCAGTCCGTGTGGCTCTCCGAACACAACCTGTGCCCGCGCGACATCGTGACCAAGGAGTCCTTCGAGAACCTCATCATGGTCCACGGCGCCATTTCCGGCTCCACCAACTCGCTGCTGCATATCCCTGCGATCGCCCGCGAGTTTGGCATCGAGATGTCCGCCGACGACTTCGACCGTCTGCACCGTGGTGCCCACTACCTGCTCAACGTTCGTCCCGCAGGTGAGTGGCCGGCGCAGTTCTTCTACTATGCGGGTGGCGTGCCGCGCATCATGGAGGAGATCAAGTCGATGCTCCACCTCGACGTCATGACCGTCACCGGCAAGACCCTCGGCGAAAACCTCGAGGACCTTAAAAACAACGGCTACTACGAGAAGTGCGGCCGCTACTTGGAGAAGTGGAACCTCAAGCGCGAGGACATCATTCGCCCGTTTGACCAGGCTTTTGGTACCGATGGCTCCATCGCCATTCTCCACGGCAACCTTGCCCCCGAGGGCGCCGTCGTCAAGCACACGGTTGTTCCGCGCGAGATGTTCCAGGCCACGCTTAAGGCACGTCCGTTCGATTGCGAGGAGGACGCTATCCACGCCGTCCTGACGCACGAGGTCAAGCCCGGCGACGCCGTCATCATTCGCTACGAGGGCCCCAAGGGCTCTGGCATGCCCGAGATGTTCTACACCACCGAGGCTATCGCCAGCGACCCCGAGCTGGGCGCGAGCATTGCCCTGATCACTGACGGCCGCTTCTCCGGCGCCTCCAAGGGCCCGGCTATCGGTCACGTTTCGCCCGAGGCTGCCGTGGGCGGCCCGATTGCCCTGATTGAGGAGGGCGACCTTATCCGAATCAACATTCCCGAGCGCTCGCTGTCCATCGTGGGCATCGCCGGCAAGGAGATGGAGCCGGCCGAGGTCGACGCCGTCCTGGCCGAGCGCCGAGCCGCTTGGAAGCCCAAGGCTAATCGTTACACCTCCGGCACGCTCAAGTTCTTTACCGAGCATGCAGTTTCCGCCATTCAGGGTGGCTATATGGAGTAGCGCACGTACGCATCGAATTTCTCCTCTCATAGATGTGCGGCACAAAGAGCCCCGAGTTCATATGCCACGTCACCGGGGCGCGTTGTTCAGCGCCGCCGGGGCGCTCCACTCAAACGACAAGAGACGTCTTACGCAAGCGCCCGCGTCCGTGGATAAAACCACGGGCGTGGGCGCTTCACTTTATTCCCAGCCGCTTTATTCCCAGCCCTTCCACACGTCAGGCTCGTAGCCAACGGTTGCCTGGCGGCCGTTGCGAACGATGGGCTCACGAAGAATCTGCTGGTTATCGAGCACCTTTTCGAACTTCTGGTCGGCAGCAAGATACTGTACGAGCGCAACCGTGTCGGCATCTTTCGCCTTTGGATCGATCACAGCGTCGATCCCGCCGACGGCGCGCGCCACGCTTTCGAGCTCGCCTTCGCTCAATTCTCGTCCGTCCATGATACGACAAGGGAGCCGAGCAAAAACAGAGCAGGCGGAGATGGAGGAGGACGGCGACCGACCGTCGGCAAGAGTCGGCCGGATCGGACTGGCGCCCAGCGCGCGCCGGCGATACGCTCGCAGCTGCACACATAGCCGATGTACAAGCTCGCCGCGGCGTTCCCTCGCCCCGCGGTGTGGCGATAGAGAAGCACGCCACCCGTCAACGATGGCGCCTCGGTGAAGAAAATCAACGTCTGGGTTACATCCCTTGAAAGGGGCGAAGACGGCTGCTAGAATGCCTCCCCGCTATGAAGGATTTGACCAAAGCATACATCGCAATTCGGCGGCCCCTGGTATACGGGGCCTCTCCTGTTGTTCCCCAAGTGCGCTCTGAGCAGCCGCTTTCTTCCTGTCGTATCTGATGCACGCATAGCACGTGCATGTTATTTCGCCCGTGGGCCGGCGCGCCTTCGGCGAAGAATCGAATAGATACGAAGGAAGCTTATGTCTGATAATTGTACGGTCGCGCCCGCCAATGGGCGCATTACCGGTACCCAGATCCGCATCGTCGCGGTCGTCGTCCTGGGTGCCTTCTTGGCGCTACTGAACCAAACGGTGATGTCGCCTGCGCTGCCGGTCATCATGTCCGATTTCGCCATCGATGCCTCGACTGCCCAGTGGATCATGTCCATATACCCGCTGGTGAGCGGCATCATGGTCCCCGTTTCGGCGTTCCTTATCGACAAGTTCAGCACCCGCGCGCTATTCTTCGGGGCGACGCTGGTGTTCGCGCTGGGCACGCTGCTGT
>URBB01000131.1 GCA_900545835.1 uncultured Collinsella sp.
GCTCAGCACGGGTGTGGATGCCGCCAATGTCGCCCACGAGGACATCGTCGATGAACACCCAGACGTCATCATCGCCGGCGAACTCAAAGGTCATGGCATCTTTACCGTTCGCCAGGCCGCCGTTGGGCTGCACGAATCGCGTGGACATTGAGAGGCCGAAATAATGGTTGAGGGGATTGCCATCGTTATATTGCGAGTCGCCGACGTTCTGCGACGTAATGCCGTTCGGGACGAGCTCGCTGCTCCCCTCCTTGAATACCTCATTGGCCGCATCGAAGGGGAAGAACTGGCCTACTGTATGAGGCTCAGCCCCCGCCTGCTTAACGCCGGGGGCATCGTATACATCAAATGCATTCTTATTGGCGTTGTACGCCGCGTAGTTCTGCGAGCTGTCATACTCGTAGTAGCCGCCCTTGACCTGCAACAGACCCGTCACACCCATATGGGATATCTTGCCCGTCTGGATGGAGGAATCAAACAGGTAGCCGAGGGATTCTCCATCCCAGCTGTTGGTGAGTTTCGGGTAACCGCCGGTAAGAACGTTGTTCACGATACCGAAGCGAGGAGAGGAGCCGCCCGTATACCGATTGAGATCATCTCTGGCTCCCTGATCCTTGAACTGGAAGCGGTGATCCTTGTTGATGCCGTCGGATCCACTGACCGACAGGTGATCCTCCGAATTCACCCAGTAATCAAACAGGTTGATTGTTGTCCCCGAAGGCGAGGTCGTCGGAACCGTGTGGTCCGAAATTGCCGCCTCGGCACGAAGCGGCAGGAAGAAACTCGCCGTCAGCGCGACGGCGAGGGCCAGAACAATCGCATATGGCGAAACCGGGCGCAGCCCACGACGACGGCCATAAGACATGACGGACCACCGCTCGCGTGGCCGGTGTTCACCAAGAAGTTCCCTGCTTAGACACCCCCGGTAGCAATATTCACGAGTCGAGACGTCGTCTCTCTGAGCTCCTGCATAATTTCCTCCCCAGTCACACGGCGACCTGCCCGGGCGCTCCCCGGGGGCCGAGGCAGTCTGGCACATGCCCGCAGTCGTTCAAGGAATACCAACCCCAGCATATGTCTCTTAAGATATCTTAGTCTTTTTCTATGACAGTTTTTGTCTCATTACCGATGAAATCGGCTCAGTCCCTCTGTCACATGCTAGAGCGTGTGGAGCAGGGCGATGAGGAAGCGGATGCCTTGGAGGTAGGCGCGACGGGTGATGCGCTCGTTGGTGCCGTGGACACCGCGGTCGCATTCGTCATCGTCGACCACAAAGGCGGAGAAGCGGATGCACTCGTGGCAAATGCGCTGGTAGTTGGCGGCATCGGTTGCACCAATCACGGTCGAGGGCACGATGCTCATCGGCTCTTGGCCCACCGCAGACGATCCGTTTTCCTCCGCACCCCCGGGATTACGGAAATAGCGGGCGGCGATGGCGCGGACTGCCTCGAGCCCCGGACCGCCCACGCGCGGGGACGGCGAGGGCTCGGAGCTGCCGGGGCCCAGCTCGGCCTCCACTCGGCCATCGAGCTCAGCGGTGGCAACGGCCTCGCGGCAGCAGGCCAGGACATCGGCCACGCTCGTGCCCTCGAGCATGCGGAAGTTGATATTAGCCCACATATCCTGCGGCATTACGTTGGCGCCGGTGCTGCCACCCTCGACCTGCGTGGGCGCGCAGGTGGTGGTCACGAGCGGATAGAGCTTCTTGCTGGCGAGGCAATCGCGGACAATGGCACCCCCGTTGGCGGCAATTTCATCGGCGGTATAGAGCCCCAGCTCGACGAGCTGCGCGGCAAGCAGGTCGGTCACGCGCGCCGGCCATTCGATATCGCAGATTGCGGTGATGGCACGGCTCAGCACCTCGAGCGATGTGCCGCCGTAGGGGTTGGACGAATGCCCGCCCTCGCTCTTCGTCTTGAGCACGATATCGGCGTAGCCCTTCTCGGCAAGGTCGGCATGCATAAGCCAGCCCTCGCCCGCGCCATACTCGGCAGCTGGAACGATGCGGTAGTCACCCTCGTCGATCAGGTACTCAAGCTCAATGCCGCGCTCCTCGAGCGCGCGGCCGATGGCGCCTGCGCCATACTGCGTAGTCTCCTCGTCCTGGCCAAAGGCCAGGAGCAGCGTGCGCTCGTGCTGCCAACCGTGCGCCAGCGCATACTCAACCGCCTCGAGAATGCCTGCGACCTGGTCTTTCATATCGATGGCGCCGCGACCCCAAATGTAGGTGTCGTCTACATGCCCGCTAAAGGGAGCGTACGTCCAGTCGTCCTCGGTACCCGGCACCACGGGGACCACGTCCATGTGACCCATGAGCACAACGGGCTTAAGTGCGGGGTCGGAGCCGGAAAGCGTCACCAGCAACGAATGATCGATGAGCTCGACCTTACCCGCTGTAAATACGTGCGGCCAGGCCTGCTGCATATAGGCGCGCAGGTTGGCAAACGCCTGCCAGTCAACCGCCTCGGCATCCATGCTCGAAATCGTCGGGAACGACAGCACGCGGCCCAGACGCTCGCACGCGCCGACCTCATCGATATCGGCAAAATCATCCTCGTGCGCAAAGAAGCGCCAAACCTCGGCCATGCCTTCCTCCAAAAACAGCGTGGCAAAGAGGCGGTCCCTTTGCCACGTCCACTTGCATTATTTGTCGTTGAGATAACGCGAGAGGAACTCGCGGGTGCGCTGGTGCTTAGGGTTGCCAAAGAGCTCAGCCGGCGCGGCGTCCTCGAGCACCACGCCCTGGTCCATAAAGACCACGCGGTCGGACACGGTGCGCGCGAAGGCCATCTCGTGGGTAACGACGACCATGGTCATGCCGTCGGCGGCGAGCTTGCGCATAACGTCGAGCACCTCGCCCACGATCTCGGGATCGAGCGCGGAGGTAGGCTCGTCAAACAACATGATCTGCGGGTTCATGCACAGGGCGCGGGCAATGGCAACGCGCTGCTTTTGGCCACCGGACAGGCGACCAACCGCGGCATGGGCGAATTTTTCGAGTCCCACGCTCGCCAGATGTTCCATCGCGACCTGCTCGGCCTGATCTTTGCTCATCTTTTTGAGCGTGACGGGCGCGAGCGTGCAGTTGTCGAGCACATCCATGTTGTTGAACAGGTTGAAGCCCTGGAACACCATGCCGATGTCCTCGCGCAGCTTGTTGATGTTGCAGCGCTCGGCTGTGAGATCCTGACCGTGGAACCAGATGTGGCCCGTGTCCGGAGTCTCGAGCAGGTTGAGGCAACGCAGCAGTGTCGACTTGCCCGAGCCCGAGGCGCCGATGATGGTGACGACCTCGCCGGGGCTAACGGCCAGGTCGATGCCCTTGAGCACCTCGAGCGAGCCAAAGCTCTTGTGCAGGCCCTCAACGCGGATGAGCGGCTCTTTGGTTTGCGCGGCCGCAACGCCGGTAGTGGCGGTATCTGCCATGATGATTCTCCTCGTCTTTAGCCTAGTTGGAGCTGGGCAGCGTGACCGGAGCCTCGGCGCCGAGCTTTTTGCCAAAGGCCTCGAGCAGGCGGCTCGCCACGAGCGTCAGGATCAGGTAGACCACGAGCGCCACGCAGTAGACTTCCATCTGGCGATAGTACACGCCGGCGACGGTGGTGGTGGCGTACATGAGGTCGAACACGCCGATAACCGAGAGCACCGACGAGTCCTTGATGTTGATAATGAGCTCGTTGGTGAGCGCCGGAATCGCGTTTTTAATGCCCTGGGGGAACACGACTTTGCGCATAGCTTGCCACTGCGACAGGCCCAGCGAGCGTGCTGCCTCGGCCTGGCCGGGATCGATGGACTCGATGCCGCCGCGCAGGACCTCCATCATGTAGGCGGTGGAGTTGAGCGAGATGGTGACGAGGCCGGCGGTGAAGGTGCTCCAAATCTGGTTGGCCTGAGCGGTCTCGAAGCCCATGCCGCGCAAAACGGTGAAGCCCGCGTAATAGATGAGCAGACCCTGGACCATCATGGGCGTGCCGCGCACGATGGTGGAGTAGACGGTCGCAAAGCCGCGGCCGATACTCTTAAAGAAGCGCACCAGGTCGTTATCCACGCGGTCGAACGTCTGAATACGCAGGAACACAAAGAGCAGTGCCAGGAAGAATGCGATGACGGTGCCGAAGGTGGCAAGCGCGATGGTGATCTCGATACCGCGAATGAAGAAGTCCCCGCTCTTGTAGGTCATGTAGACCAGGCTCGACAAAAAGTCGCTGGGGTTGGAATCCGAGACAATGCTCACCTGCACCAGGTCGATAAATGACATGACGCAGCGGTCGACAAAGAAGATCGCCGCAATAGCAGCGACGACATAGCTGCCCAGGCGCGCGCCGCGACGGAAACGCTCGGAAACAAACGGCGATTTTTCGCGATAGTCGTTCCAGTGCATGAGTTTGGTGACCAGCGCCGCCACCGACACGACGAGCCAGGCCCAAAGGATTGTCCAGAGGCAGTCTTGGAAGATACCGGTGGGGGCCAAGAAGCTCATCGGCGTGGGGTTGCGTTGGCTAAACGCCAGGCCGAGCGCCGCGATAACGCTCGTGCCCAGGTACACATAACGGTGGTCGGCCTTGATAAAGGAGGCCAGGCGATTGATGGTTTTCATGCTGCCTCCCTATGCCTGTCTCTTATACACATCTCCGAGCCCACGAGACCGGAGCCTATCTCG
>URBB01000132.1 GCA_900545835.1 uncultured Collinsella sp.
GTGTATAAGAGACAGATACAATATCGCCCGGCTCGGCGGCATGTCCGCAGCGGCGCTCGATATAGCCCGCGTAGTCGCCGTCCGCGATGAAGCAGATATCCTCGCTCTCGGCCTTTTTGGCGTTGGCAAAGCCCTGTTCGGTGGCAATGCGGCGCACGTCGCGCTCTTTGTCCAGCCCGGCCAGCGGAAAGATTGTGCGCGACAGCCGCTCCTGCGTGAGCGAATACAAAAAGTAGCTCTGGTCCTTCTTGGGGTCCTCGCCGCGATGCAGCTGCCAGGTGCCGTCGGGCGCCTGACTTGTTTTGGCGTAGTGACCTGTGGCGATGTAGTCGCAGTCCATGTCCAGCGCCGCATTCAACAACGCGCCAAACTTAATGTGGCGGTTGCAGATGATGCACGGGTTGGGCGTCAGTCCTTCCTGGTAGGCGTTCACGAAGCGCTCGATAACGTTGCGGTCGAACGTCTGCTGCAGGTCGAGCACATGGTGGGGTATCCCCAGGCGCTCGGCGACGGCCTTTGCATCGGCGATGTCGCGGTCGACTTTGCTCATGCCCATGGCGGGATCGGGTGCGGGACAGGTGAGGCGCATGGTGGCGCCGACGCATTCGTAGCCCTGGCGCTTGAGCAGGTACGCGGTCACACTGGAATCGACGCCGCCACTCATGGCGACGAGCACGCGCTTGTTGTGCATGGGGAGGTTCTCCTTGGTGGCATGTGGCCAAAAAAGAAAAGCGGCGCGGGAGGCTGGTTCCGCGCCGCAGACATTGTAGCAAGTTCGGGCGTCATGTGGGACACCCTGTTGGGATGAGCCCAGGCTGCCAGAAGAGAGGGGAGACCGGCGTGCCTTGGACTCGTTCTAAGAACGAGAAGCTCTAGTCCTGGAACAGTGCCGTGGACAGGTAGCGCTCGCCGGTGTCGGCAAGCAGGGCCACGATGGTCTTGCCCTCGTTCTCGGGGCGCTTGGCCAGCTGCAGTGCGGCCCACACGGCGGCACCGGACGAAATGCCCACGAGCACGCCCTCCTTGTGGCCCACGGCGCGGCCGGTAGCAAAGGCGTCGTCGTTCTCGACGGGGATGATCTCGTCGTAGACCTGGGTGTCGAGGACGTCGGGCACAAAGCCGGCACCGATGCCCTGGATCTTGTGCGGGCCGGCCTGGCCCTTAGAGAGCACCGGTGAGGTGGCGGGCTCAACGGCGACGACCTGAATCTCGGGGTTCTGCTCCTTGAGGAATTCGCCCACGCCGGTCACGGTACCGCCGGTGCCAACGCCGGCGACGAAAATGTCGACCTGGCCGTCGGTGTCGTCCCAGATCTCGGGGCCGGTCGTGGCCTTGTGAATGGCCGGGTTGGCGGGGTTCACAAACTGGCCGGCGATGATGCTGTTGGGAGTCTCCTTCTGCAGCTCCTCGGCCTTGGCGATAGCGCCCTTCATGCCCTTGGAGCCGTCGGTGAGCACGAGCTGCGCACCGTATGCTTGCATCAGCTTGCGGCGCTCGACGGACATGGTCTCGGGCATGGTGATGATCACCTTGTAGCCGCGGGCGGCCGCCACCGAGGCGATGCCGACGCCGGTGTTGCCGCTCGTGGGCTCGATGATGGTGTAGTCGCCGCCGCGCACGAGCTTGCCGGCCTTCTCGGCCTCGTCAATCATGTTCTTGGCGACGCGGTCTTTAACGGATCCGGCGGGGTTGAAGTATTCCAGTTTGACGAGCACGCGAGCCTTGAGGTCCTCGTCGGCCTCAAAGTGGGTGAGCTCCAGAAGCGGGGTGTGGCCGATAAGCTGATCGATGGACGTGTAAACCTTGCTCATGGTGAACCTCCAAAGTGTTCAAGTTGCTGGTTGCCGTATGGTTTTACGGCGTGTCTAGCAGCCAAACCCATAAACCTTATAGGTTGTTCGTTTAGCTGTTGGCAAGCATAGTAGACACTAAAGCCTAGTAATGCAATAGGAAATAGAAGATTATTACGAGTCGATTAACCATCTTGACCGGAACGGGTATTTTCAAACCCATTTTTTCGGCTAGAATTTCAACGGACTAAAAGACCGAAAGGCAGCAATATATATGTTGGTTTCTACTAAGGGCAGGTACGCCCTGCGCGTTATGGTCGATCTGGCCGAGCACCAGGCGGCCGGTCGCATCCCGCTCAAAGAGATCGCGGCGCGACAGGGGATTTCCGAGAAATATCTCGAGAACATCTTGGCTACGCTCGTGCGCGCCAACATGCTTTCGGGCATGCGTGGCAAGGGCGGCGGCTATGTGCTCACGCGTCCGCCCGAGCAGTACACGGTGGGCGAGATCCTGCGCCTGACCGAGGGTAGTCTGGCGCCGGTCGCCTGCCTGGATGGCGACTGCAAGGGCTGCTCGCGATCTGATGAGTGCCCCACGCTCGACGTGTGGAAGAACCTGGACAAGCTCATCAACGATTACCTCGACGGCGTGACGCTCGATCAACTTGTCGCTCCCAACCATGGCTACGACTATGTCATCTAACCCACACCTGCCATGTGGGGACGGGGTGGAAATGGTAGATTTTCTTGCCCTCTGAGACTTGGCAAATAAGAAGGCCGCCCATTTTTGCGATGGGCGGCCTTTGATTTGGTCCGATGCGTTTGCGTGTCGGGGGCGTTCTACTCTTCGGCAATACTATCGAGGATGCTGCGCATGATGGACACTAGGATGCTGCCCATAAAGGCCGAGCCAAAGCCGGCGATGGAGATACCGACGCCCAACAGGTTGACCGACAGGTAGCTGGCGAGCTCCAGCATAAAGCTGTTGAGCACGAGCTGGAAAATGCCGAGCGTAATGATCGTGAGCGGCAGCGAGATGACCGTGAGGAACGGTTTGACGAACGAATCTACGATGTTGAGGAACAGTCCCACAAAGGCAAAGCAGACCCAGGCCTCGGCAAAGCCGAAGGGTTGGATACCGGGGACGAGGAACGTGGCGATCGCGATGGCGATCGAGGTGAAGAGCCAGTTAAGCATAAAGCGCATGGCGTGAATCCTTTCTTGCGCCGGGGTTGCTGGCGTCGCGTGAAGCGGCTTGCGGCGGCGACTTGGATGGTTGCGCGGGCGCGCCGCGGTGTTTGGGCGCCCATTGTCTCAAATATTCGTGGAGCTTACGTGCGCATTCGGTTTCTAAACGGCGTTCGTCCTGAAAAACGTGCCGCTGGCAGAGAGTCTTGTCGCTTTAGTTTGGTGGTGTGCTACACTGCTACGGGCAAATAGCCCATGCATAGTTTTATTGCATATTACGGGCGAACGATGCCCGATGTCAGTATCAACTTCGATGCCTTATGGCGGGTTTGGCGATGATCGATGAATATCGAGAACATGTTTGACAAGCCTGATGTCAAGCAGCTGGTCCACGCATTTAGCCTTTTGGATGACGAGAACGATATCCAGGCGTTTTTAACCGATATCTGCACGCCGCGCGAGATTTGCGATCTTTCTCAGCGCCTGCAGGTCGCGCGCTATCTGGATGAGGGCGAGCCCTATGTTGAGGTTCAGGCCCGCACCGGCGCTTCGTCCACCACGGTGAGCCGCGTGTCCAAGGCGCTCAACGGCGAGTACGGTGGCTATCGCAAGATCCTCATCAAACTGGAGGATGGCGAGTAGGCCAGCGGCAAAAATAAATTGCGCAGAACCGTCCCTTCGGGGGCGGTTTTTTGATCCCTCGGGGACGGGGGAAACGGATAACCGGGTTAGACTGACCCCCTCGTTGATCCGTTTTCCTCCGTCCCCAAGGGATCAAATCTGTTGGCGTGGGGCAAATCTGTCCGCGTGGGCGGGTAGGATGGATGCATTGATTATTGCGAACGGTTTGAGTGGAGGACCATGCCTGTTCGAATCTATACCACCAATACCGGTACGGACTTGAGCGATGCCGAGGCGGCGTTGCTCGCCGACCTGGTTGCCCGCCACGGGCGTGCTGTATTGCTGGCGCCCTCGTTTGCCGAGCTCGACGTGTGCCGTCACGATGCTGCGGTTGCTGGCGCCTCGCTGGGCGTTGACTACAAAACCCCAGCGTCGTGGCTCCGCTCGCTGTGGGAGCTTATGGGCGATGGCCGCAGCTTCGTCGACAACATGCAGCGCCAGATGCTGTTCTCGGACATGATCGCCCGTCGTGACGATGCCGACCTGCAGCCGCTTTCGCGCAGTCAGGGCACGGTGCGCATGCTCGCGCGCATGGCCCGCGATGTGCTGCCGGGCGTAGCGGGAACGGGTGCCGAGCGCTGCCGCGGCGACGTTTGCCAGCCCGATCCCAAGAGCGACGCCGAGGCTCGCGTGTTCGAGCTGTTGAGTGCCTATGCGAGCGGCTTGGACCGTCGAGACATGGTCGAGCCCTGCGAGGCGGCTGACCTTATGGCCGACGTGCTGGCCGACAACCTTCCGGCGTGCGCCCGCGCGGTATGTGTGCGCGGTATCACGTCGTTTACGCACGGCTTGCTCGAGCTGCTGTCGGCGGTGGCGAACAATGGGGGAGAGGTCGTTGTGCTGCTTGCCCGCGAGCAGGCGGCGATGCGCGAGGAGCTTGCCGCGGCATTTGATGCCCGCGGCGTGCTGTTTGAGGTCGCGCCGCTGGGGGAGGGTGCCGCCGCGCCCCAGACTGCCTCCAAGTCCGCCGCTCAGCCTACCTT
>URBB01000133.1 GCA_900545835.1 uncultured Collinsella sp.
GCAGCGTCAGATGTGTATAAGAGACAGATCTAGCAACGGTTTAGAGTCTACTAGATTGGGGGGACGGGGGCCAAGCCCGCACAGTTAGCGTCGGCGTGACGTCCTTCGTCTACAGCACGGTTAAATGCATCGAACAAATGGGCTGCTTCCTCGGGACGCGAGGAAGCATCTAAAACAGTGTTGAGAATGTCTCCCGCATCACGTCCGTGTGTCTCCGTCGGAGGAACCGACGTGGTCTCGCCATCAAGAATGCAAATATTGTCACGAGGCACTGAAGCCACGACAACCGGCGAATGCGTGGTCACGACAAACTGCACGTTGGGGAAGATGCGAACGAGGTCCTCCAGAATTCGTGCCTGTCAACGAGGGTGCAAATGAAGGTCGATCTCGTCAATCATTACCACGCCCGGCGTCTTGAGCACACGATCCCCTAGTGCGGGGTTCAACATCGCCATGCGATATGCGATGTCCGCAAAAAGGCTCGACGTGCCACGATATCCGTCGCTCATAGAGTGAATCCTATCGCGATGGTAACTACCATCGGCAGTGCTTATATGTAAACACCAGCTGGCCGAGTTCGGCATCAAAATCGACCATCGCGTCCACGGTAGAAGCAGCGGCATCAAAACATGAGGCCGGTGCCTTTTTAACCGCAGAGAACAGTGCGCTGTCACGCCTATTCTGCTACTCCCAAATGGATTGAGATTTAAACCATGCATTCATACGTGCATCGTTCGAAGATGCCTGTAGGGCACCTTCGAACCCACGCGTCCTGTTGGGCAACGATTGGTCTTTAGGTTCAGTCCGCGTCCACAATCGATCGGTCCCATAACGAGCAAGAATGGGAAGGACAACCGTCTCGCCACTGCCGACATTTTTATTGCAGCCGATCGCTGACATCCATTACAGGCGCAGCGTCAGCAATAGTCGCGCAGCCCTTGGCAGTATTAGGCGAACGCAACTAAAACCGTTGCAAATGCAATTAGGTATAATTCTTCCAAATCGCCTAGAGAAAGTGTTTGAATGCTGACCGTAATCGTGCCTACTTACAATGCCGAGCCGTATCTTTCTCAGGCTATAGGCAGCCTATTAAACGAAAACAAAATCGAACTGGAAATCCTCGCCATCAACGACGGATCCACCGACAACTCGCTCGCCATTATGCAAGATTTCGCTGCGCGCGACTCACGCGTTCGAGTGATCGATAAGGCAAACCAGGGTTACGGCGCAACCTGCAATCTGGGCATTCGCGAGGCAATGGGCGACTGGATTGCCATCCTCGAGCCCGATGACTGGATCGAGCCCGGAATGTACTCCGACATGTTTGCCTTTGCCAAGCGCGAATTTGGCGGTCCGAACAAGCTCGATATTATTGAGACCCCGTATTGGATCATTCGCAACCCCGATACCCCCCAAGAGGTCAAACTACATTGCGCATATCGTGGTCGCATCAAACCGTCTCGGCAACCGTTCACCATTCACGACGCTCCACACCTGCTGGCCCATCATCCGTCCATTTGGTCGGCAATCTATCGTCGCGACTTCCTAATGCAAAACAATATCTGGTTTAAGGAAATCCCCGGTGCGGGCTGGGCCGACAATCCATTCCTTGTCGAAACGCTCTGTCAGGCAAAGGCGATCGCTTACTGGCCCAAGCCGTATTACTGCTACCGCGAGGAAACACCCGAAAAGGCAGCTGCTCTGGCAAAGCGTGACCCCTTGATGCCGTTTAATCGCTGGAACGACATGGTCGATATTCTTGAGCGGCTCAACGTCACCGACCCCGCCGTTTGGACACCCCAAATCACACGTGGCTTCACCTATATGGGCATCATGATTGAGCACACCGGAATTGATGGCCACCCCGAAATCGAGCGGGCGATCCACAGGATGTTCGAACGCATGCCGCAAGAGCTGGTATTTGCCAATCCTCGCATTACCCCTGCGGCCAAAAAGCTCTATGCCGAGTATATGGGCATCGCCAACCCTAAAATCAGCTACTGCGCATACGCCAAGGACCTCGTGGGCGAGGGCCTGTATAACGTATGGAACAAGGGGCCCAAGCAAACTCTAAAAATGATCACATCGCACTTTGGTTCATACAACGCACGCGCTGGAAAATAGTCTGATGGGCAGCAAAACAAGCAGAAACACCTCCATCGAAGCGCTGCGCTTGGTAGCGGTCGCTGGCATCGCGGTATTCCACACGTTTCAGTGGACCTTCCAGGCCGTCTGCATCAGCGTGCCGGAATATGCACCGCTCGCCGCCTTCCCCTATTCGGGACTGCTGGGGTTCATTAACTTGCTTGGCTGCTGGGCCAACGAGGTCTTCTTTATGATCTCGGGCTATTTTCTCATCGCTTCGGCCGCGCGTGCTTGGGACGGTGGAGCAACGTGGAAGTCACAAATGCAGCGAATGGCGCAGCGTCTGGGCAAGGTTGTTATGCCCACCGCGTTTTATTGCCTCGTGGCGCTGGCGTGGTCCACGGTCGTCTCCCCCATTCCCGATGTTACCCTCAATACGCACTACTGGTACACACTAGGCCTTGAGTTTATCTGGGTCTATGCCGCCACGGTCTTCATGGCGCCATGGTTTGGACTGGCCAAGAGCCGACTCTCCCAGAAGAGCTACACGACGACGGTCATCGCCGTTGGCATCCTCGCATTTGTTGTTAACGGGTATTTAACCGCCATGAGCGCGACAAACGGCGGTGAGTTTTCTTGGCTCCAAAAGCTCATGAGCGCTGCCACGTACGTAGTCGCGTTTTTGATCGGCGGTCTGCTCCGCGACGTTACCGATGTCATGGATTCGGACAGGGCTGGCGCCTTGGGCACGCGCTCGCTCGTAACGGTTTTGGTGCTCACAATCATCCTGGAAGGCGAACTCTCCTTCACCGGCAACCTCACGGCGATGGCAGCCCTCTCCTACAAATCGACCTCGCTAATCTCGTTTGCCCTCGCTGCCGCCTCCCTGCTCTTTGCGGCTACCCGACGCAGTGCCTCAGGCAATTCGCGGACTGCAGGTGCCATCGTCACCTTATCGACCGCCACGCTCGGTTTCTATGTGATGCAGTCGCTCACCAGTAGCCTGTGGCGTCCCGTCTTCAATACGTTGCTCGCAAACATACTGGTCAGCCAAAACAGCCCGGCAGTTATATGTATCGTCACGGGTACCGTCATTAGCATCGTCTTTGCCCTGACACTTCTCACCATCGACGCAGCTAGAAGCCTTATCGCTCGCAAGCTCAAGCGGCAATAGACACGCTGCCGTCAGACGCTAAAGCCGCTACAGCCGTGGCAGGTTCCTGCGTTTTATTCAAAGCTTGCCGTCAAGGTGCGCCGAGCCTTTACAATAAGACAGTCCCAAGGACGTATTCGATAGCTTCCGCGCAGCACTCGCCCGCCGCGCGTGAAAGGATATATTGCCCCATGCCTACAACCCTTCCCGCCCCCATCGATAAGCTCGCCATTGTCGTCGTTACGTACAAGCGCCAGGAACTCCTGGCCAACTTGTTCGACTCCATGACCGAGCTCACGGCAACGCCCTGGCGCATCGTGATTGTCGATAACGAGAATTCGCGCGAGACCGAGGCCATGTGCACCGCATTCAACGAGCGCCTGGCCAACCTGTGGGGCACCGACATCGAACAGCCCGACGCGAAGGGCGGCACCGACCGCGTCATCTACGCACCACAGCTCGAAAACGGCGGCGGTGCAGGTGGCTTCTCCGCTGGCACCAAATGCGCCTACGACCTGGGCGCCCAATGGTTCTGGGTGATGGACGACGACGTGCTCGTCATCCCCGAAGGCATCGAGCGTCTTGCCAAGTGGACCGACCGCTACGATGTCATCCAGGGTTCGCGCCTAGACTTTGACGGCGGCGCCTTCTTTTGGCAGTACCAGCTCATCCTTTCGCTCGGCATTCCCAACCCAGTCGCCAAGTGGGACTTGGGTCCAGAGGGTTATCGCGCCATGAACCAGCTGTGCTTTGAGGGCGGCATGTTCTCGCGCCGCGTGGTCGACAAGATCGGCCTGCCCGACGCGCGCTTCTTTATCTACGGCGACGATGCCTGCTATGGCTACGTGGCCAGCCAGCACTTCCCCGCCGCCGTTGTTGCCGACGTGGTGCTCAAGCGCGCCCGTGCCGTCTCTAACTGGGATATCGCCGGCAAACGCCAGCTCAACTCTACGAGCGACACCAACCGCTACTACATCATGCGCAACCGCGGTTATCTGGCACGCTACATGCAGATCTACGGCGACTACCACCCTATGCTGTTCCGTCTGGGCAACGCCGCGACCTTCTGCAAGGAATTCATTCGCCTGGCTGCGGTCGATAAGTGCTTTAAGACCGGTATTCCGGCGCTGCGCCGTGGCATGAAGGACGCCCGCAAGATCGTCAAGGACCCCAACTGGAAGCCCATGCCGCCCATGAAGGACACCGAGTAACGGAAGCCGGAAACACCTCGGCGCTTAAAGCCGCTGGCACACCGTAGCCACATGCTGTCCATCAAAACCGAACCCCCAGCGCATGCGACCCACGCCGGGTCGCGGCACACGGATTTCGTCGATGCCGTCGCGCTCTATGTCGAGCAGCGCCTGCACGGCCAGCAATTCCAGGC
>URBB01000134.1 GCA_900545835.1 uncultured Collinsella sp.
GTCCTGGCTTGCTCGGAAAGCACATTAAGTGCTTTCCGGCTCGTACGGAACTCACGACGAACTAAACGGCCAGACCCGCTCGCATGCTCGTCATCATCCCGAAAGCTAAATAAAAAGAAGGTGCGCCGGCTTTCGCCGGCGCTTAATAAGGGGTTTAGTTGGTAGCCATCTTTTTTGCAGCCTGCTCTACGTAGTTGGCCATGTCGGCTACGTCGCAGACGTCTTCGAAGCGGACGGGCTTGGATTCGAGTTCGGCGAGCTGGGTCGGGGCGACCGTGTTGGTGGCCTGCTCGAGCACGCGCATGGCCTCAAAGTCGTCCTCGGGAACGTCGAGGCCCAGGGCGTCGCAGCAGGCGCGCGGGAACTTGTAGGGGCTGGCGGTCGAAAGCAGGACGCGGGCCTTGGCGCCCTCGGCGGGAGCGACCTGCTCAAAGACGTGATAACTACAAGCGGTGTGCGGGTCGATTACGTAGCCGTTCGCATCCCAGCAGCTCTTGATGGCAGTGCGGACCTCGTCCTCGCTGGCCCAGCCGCAGCCAAAGACGCTCTGAATCTTGGCCAGCAGCTCGGCGGGCACCTCGTAGCGACCCGTCTGCGCCAGCTGCTCCATAAGGCCGGCAACGAGCTCGCAGTCGCCATCGGACAGGAAGTAGAGCATGCGCTCGAGGTTGGAGCTGATGAGGATGTCCATCGACGGCGAGATGGTCGTGAAGAACGGGCGGTTACGGTCGTAAACGCCGGTGGTCAGGAAGTCGGCAAGCACGTTGTTCTTGTCGCTCGCCACGACGAGCTTGGCGACGGGCAGACCCATGCGCTTGGCATAGTAGCCGGCCAGGATATCGCCAAAGTTGCCGGTCGGTACGCAGAACTCCACGGCGTCGCCGGCCTCGATGGCGCCGGCGCGCAACAGCTGCGCATAGGCGGCAAAGTAGTAGACGACCTGCGGTACCAGACGGCCGACGTTGATGGAGTTGGCGCTCGAAAGCACCGTGCCGGCGGCCTCCAAGCGCTCGGCAAGCTCCTTATCGGCAAAGATGCGCTTGACGGCGCTCTGGGCGTCGTCGAAGTTGCCGCGGATGCCGCAGACGGCGACGTTGTCGCCCTCCTGCGTGGACATCTGCAGGTTCTGGACGCGGCTGACCTTGCCCTCGGGATAAAAGACGGTGATGCCCGTGCCCGGGGCGTCGGCAAAACCGGCGAGCGCGGCCTTGCCCGTGTCGCCCGACGTGGCGGTGACGATCATGATGCGCTCGGCGCCGCCGTCCTTGGCGGAAGTGCGGGCCATGAGGCGGGGGAGCATCTGCAGGGCGACGTCCTTGAAGGCGCTTGTGGGGCCGCCAAAGAGCTCCATCACATAGGTCTGAGGGGCGTCAGCGCCCGGCGCAGCGTCGAGTTTGACGAGCGGCGTAACCTCTTCACTCGTGAACGTGCCGCGGTATGCCTCGTCGACACACGCCGAAATTTCTTCGGCCGTGTAATCATTCAGTAACATTCCCAACACATCTTGAGCGATTTCAAAGTACGATTTATCTGCAAGCGAGCTGATATCGACCTGCTGGGTGCCGAGCTCGTCCGAGACAAACAAACCCCCGTCGGGAGCGATGCCGGTGCGGATTGCCACCTTACTTGAGCACGATAAAGTGCGTCCTCGTGTACTATGATAAGTTCCCATATAACACTGCTCCTCGGATGCCTTGGTCCCAATCGGTGAAACCATGGTATCAGAGCGCGCAAAACAGGTTTGCAGAGGCTTTTAGAAAGGTAACCTCAAGCCCATGATTAAGATTGCCAAGTTTGGCGGCTCGTCGGTCGCCGACGCCGAACACTTCAAGAAGATTAAGGCCATCGTCGATGCCGACCCTGCCCGCCGTTTTGTGGTGGTTTCTGCCTGCGGCCGCCGCTTTAAGGGCGACACCAAGGTGACCGACCTGCTCTACCTGGTTAACGCGCACGTTAAGTATCACGTTTCGTGCGAGGAACTGCTCGAGGACATTGGCCAGCGCTATTTTGATATCGCTGACGAGCTGGAGCTCACCTATCCCATCCGCGAGGAGTTTGCGGCCTTTGCCGAGCGCGCCCGCTCGGGCGGCTACTCTACCGAGGAGCTCGTGAGCCGTGGCGAGTACTTCACCGCTCGCCTGATGGCGGAGTACCTGGGCCTGCCGTTCTTGGACGCCGCGACGGTTGTGGCGTTCCATCACGACGGTACGCTCAGCATGAATCGCACCTCCGAGCTGGTGCAGGAGTACGGCCAGCAGGGCGGCTTTGTTATGCCCGGTTTCTACGGCGCGACGCGAGAGGGCCAGATCAAGCTGCTCGACCGTGGCGGCGGCGATATCTCGGGCTCGATCCTGGCCAAGTGCCTGGGCGCCGATCTGTACGAGAACTGGACCGACGTCTCGGGCTTCTATTCTGCCGACCCGCGTATTGTTCCCGAGGCTCAGCCCATCGCCCGCGTTACCTACGAGGAGCTGCGCGAGCTTTCGTACATGGGCGCAAGCGTCCTGCACGAGGAGGCCGTGTTCCCCGTGCGCGAGGCGGGTATTCCGCTGGTCATCAAGAACACCAATGCGCCGCAGGACCCCGGTACCATCATTAGCGAGACGGCTGATGAGGGCGAGGCGGAGCCCATCATTACCGGCGTGACCGGCAAGCGCGGCTTTGTCGCCATCAACGTTGCCCGCGACCGCACCAAGCCCCGCGTTGGCTTTATGCGCCGTGCGCTTTCGGTGTTCGAACGCTATGACGTTTCCGTCGAGCACATGCCCACCGGTGTCGACCGTTTTGGCGCCGTGGTGCAGGAGCAGGACGTGCACGATTCGCTGTACTCGCTCGTTGGTGACATTCAGCAGGAGGTCGAGCCGCTCGAGATCGAGGTTGTCGAGGGTCTGGCGCTCATCGCGACCGTCGGCCGTAACCTGCGCGGTCGTGCAGGTATCTCGGGCCATCTGTTTGGTATGCTCGGCCAGGCCGGCGTGAGCGTGCGCATGATTTCGCAGAGCTGTGACGAGATCAATATCATTATCGGTGTCGAGGAGAAGGACTTCGACCTTGCGATTCGGACCATTTACCGTGCCTTCTCCGATGAGAACGGCATTGTGAAGGTCTCCGATCTGGAGGCTCCCGCGCCGGCCGATCCCACCCTGGCCGCGCTCAAAAAGTAGCGACTGCTCGGTAGATTTTTGGGTCATGTCTCAAAAATCTACGGCGGGGCGTTTCGTTTCGGTTTCGTTTCGACGGGGCGGGTTTCATGCCCGCCCTGTTCTTGTATAAACTGGCAACAATAATCGGCCTGCTCGGCGTGCGGGCAAAAGCCACAACCTTTAAAGGGGGAAGCATGAAACAGTACACGGTTGCTATTTTGGGCGCGACGGGAGCTGTGGGCACCCAGATGCTCGAGTGCCTCAACGAGCAGGAGTTCCCGGTCGGCAAGCTCAAGCTGTTGGCAAGTGCACGCTCCGCGGGTAAGACCGTTGAGTTCCGCGGTGAGCAGATCGTGATCGAAGAGGCTTGCCCCGAGGTCTTTGAGGGCTGTGATATTGTGCTCGGAGCCGCCGGTGACGATATCGCGAAGGAGCTACTGCCTGAGGCCGTCAAGCGCGGCGCCGTCGTGGTCGACAACAGCCATGCCTTCCGCATGGATCCCAAGGTACCGCTGGTCGTGCCCGAGATCAATGCCGACGATATCAAGTGGCATCACGGCCTTATCGCCAATCCCAACTGCGCGACCATCATCGGCCTGGTTCCCACGTGGCCGCTGCATCAGCTCGCCGGCGTGAAGCGCATGATTGTTTCGACGTATCAGGCGGCTTCGGGCGCCGGCGCTCCCGGTATGGCCGAGCTCGAGGCTCAGCTGGTCGCCCTGGGCCGTGGCGAGGAGATTCCCGAGCCGCGCGCGTTTGCCGCCCAGCTGGCGAGCAACCTGATTCCGCAGATCGGCGGCGTCAAGGAAGAGGGCTTTACCTCCGAGGAGATGAAGCTGCAAAACGAGGGCCGCAAGATCATGCACCTGCCCGAGCTGCGCGTGAACTGCACCTGCGTGCGCGTGCCCGTGCTGCGTTCGCATTCCGAGAGCATTACGCTCGAGTTTGAGCGCGATATAACGGTTGAGGAGGCTCGTGCTGCGCTGGCTGCTGCTCCCGGCGTCAAGCTGGTTGACGATATGGCTGCCGAGGATGCACACGACCGCTTCCCCATGCCGATGGACACCTCCGACCAGGACCTGATTTGGGTCGGCCGCGTGCGCCGCGACATCTCGAACCCCGAGGCTGCGCGCGGCATCACCTTCTGGTGCTGCGGCGACCAAATCCGTAAGGGCGCGGCAACCAACGCCGTCCAGATCGCTAAGCTGCTCTGCGAGTAGTGTGACCTGTCCGGCGGGGGCCGGGCTTAGTTTTCAGAACGTCCTCGACCATGTGTGGCGCCTTGTCCTGCTCCTTCGGAGCCGCGGACAAGGCGCCGCACTGGTCTGCGGAGTGTTCTGAAAACCAAGCCCGGCCCCCGCCTGCGATGACGCTGCTGCGAGCGGCCTGCGATCTGTCTCCTAT
>URBB01000135.1 GCA_900545835.1 uncultured Collinsella sp.
CGAGATAGGCTCCGGTCTCGTGGGCTCGGAGATGTGTATAAGAGACAGATGCCGCTCTTCGATCACCTGGGCGAGCTCCGTCGCCGCCTGACCATCGTGGTCGTGTCGGTGTTTGCCGCCGCCATCGTGCTGTATTTCGCCACGCCCGTGGTGCTCGACATCCTGGAAGACCCCATCCGCTCCTTTGTGCCGGACGGTAAGTTCTACATCACCACCACGCTCGGCGGCTTTGGCCTGCGCTTCTCGCTGGCCATCAAGATGGCCGTGGTCATGTGCACGCCCATGATCATCTGGCAGATTCTGGCATTTTTCCTGCCGGCACTGCGTCCCAACGAGCGCAAATGGGTCGTGCCCACGGTGCTCGCCTCGACGGTGCTGTTCTTCCTGGGCGCCATCTTCTGCTATTTCATCATCATCCCGGCGGGCTTTGAGTGGCTTATCGGCGAGACCTCGGCCGTCGCCACGGCGCTGCCCGACCTGGAGAACTACGTCAACATGGAGCTGCTCTTTATGATCGGCTTTGGTGTGGCGTTTGAGCTGCCGCTCATCATCTTCTACCTGTCCGTCTTCCACATCGTGTCCTACGCGGCCTTCCGCAGCGCCTGGCGTTATGTATACGTTGGCCTGCTTGTGGGCTCGGCTGTGATTACGCCCGACGGCTCGCCCGTTACACTGGGCCTCATGTATGGTGCCCTGCTCTCGCTCTACGAGATTTCGCTCGCCATTGCCCGCGTGGTCATTACCGCGCGCGAGGGCAAGGAGGGCTTGTTTGTGAGCCGTCTGGACCTGTTCTCGGACGATGAGGACGACGAGGAGTAAATCGGTATGCACGAGGTTGGCATTGTCAACGGCATACTCGATACAGTGATTCGCGCGGCGCGTGGGGCGGGGGCCTCGCGCGCCGTTTTGGTAACGCTGCGTATCGGGGATATGACCGAAGTTGTGCGCGAGGCGCTGGACTTTGCGTGGGAGACATTTCGCGATGAGGACCCGCTCACGCGGGGCTGCGAGCTCGCGGTTGAGGAGATTCACCCACAAAGTGAATGCCTGGACTGCGGCGAGGTCTTCGACCACGATCGCTTCCACTGTCGCTGTCCCCAGTGTGGTGGTGCCAACGTGCGCCTACTGCACGGCCGCGAGCTCGATATCGCGAGTATCGAAATCGAAACCCCCGACGATTAGCCCGCTAGCCATCTGGTGATGGGGTATAAAGGGGCCAAAGTAAGGAGCGCTAAGTATGGCTGAGAAAACGATTGATATCGCGTCGCCGATTCTGTCGCGCAACGAGCGCCTGGCAGATCAGCTGCGTCAGCGATTTAATGAGACAAACACCTATGTGATTAACGTCTTGTCGAGCCCCGGTTCGGGCAAGACCACCACGATTTTGGGCACCAACGAGCGCCTGCGCGACAAGGCCGGCCTGCGTTGCGCCGTCATCGAGGGCGATATCGCTTCGGACGTCGACGCCATCACCATGAAGGAAGCCGGCATGCCCGCCATTCAGATCAACACGGGCGGCCTGTGCCACCTCGAGGGCAACATGATCATGGAGGCCGTCGACGCGTTTGACCAGGCCGTGGGTCTGGAAAACATCGACGTCATCTTTATCGAGAACGTGGGCAACCTGGTCTGCCCGGTCGACTTTGACCTGGGCGAGAACCTGTCCATCATGATCCTCTCGGTGCCCGAGGGCGACGACAAGCCCATCAAGTACCCGGGCATCTTCCAGCACGCCGGTGCGCAGCTGCTCAACAAGGTCGATGTGGCCCCGGCTTTCGATTTTGACATGGATAGGTATACTAAGACACTCGATGACCTCAATCCGCAGGCGCCGCGGTTTGCCGTGAGCGCTCGCAAGGGCGAGGGCATGGATGCCTGGTGCGATTGGCTCATCGGGCAGATCGAGCAAGCAAGGGCGTAAGTCGGCCGCCAAAAGGCGGGCGTAGCCGCAGAGATACGAGATAGGAGCCTCTTTTGAAGCTCATCATCGCCGAGAAAAACGACGCCGCGCGCCAGATCGCCGAGCGTCTGTCCACGGGTAAGCCCAAAAAGGACAAGGTGTACAACACCGCCATCTACCGTTTTGAGTGGAAGGGCGAGGAGTGCGTGACCATCGGCCTTGCCGGTCACATCCTGGCGCCCGATTTTTGCGACAGCGTGCTGTTCGATAAAAAGCTGGGTTGGTATTCGGTGACCGAGGACGGCGAAATGCTGCCGGCCGACATGCCCGATGGCTTGGCCCGCCCGCCGTACGACACCAAGCGCAAGCCGTTTCTTGCCGACGGTATCTCCATCAAGGGCTGGAAGCTCGAGAGCCTGCCGTACCTCACCTGGGCGCCCGTCATTAAGCTGCCGGCCGAGAAGGAGCTCATTCGTTCGCTCAAAAACCTCGCCAAAAAGTCCGACAGCGTTATCATCGCCACGGACTTCGACCGTGAGGGCGAGCTGATCGGCTCGGACGCCCTCAACAAGGTGCGCGAGGTGGCGCCGGACCTGCCGGTTGCCCGCGCCCAGTATTCTTCGTTTACCAAGGCCGAGATCACGCAGGCCTTCGATAACCTCGTCTCGCTCGACCAGAACCTGGCCGACGCCGGCGAGAGCCGCCAGCACATCGACCTCATTTGGGGCGCGGTGCTCACGCGCTATCTGACGCTCGCCAAGTTTGGCGGCTTTGGCAACGTGCGCTCCGCCGGCCGCGTGCAGACGCCGACGCTTGCCCTGGTGGTCGAGCGCGAGCGCGAGCGCATGGCGTTTGTGCCCGAGGACTATTGGCAGATTCGCGGCATGGGTGCCGCTCAGGGTGCTGCCGAGGATGACCGCTTTAAGATTGCGCACAAGACGACACGTTTTACCGACAAAGATGCTGCCGAGACGGCGTACGGCCACGTCGACGGCGCTACGACGGCAACCGTCGCCGCGGTGACCAAGCGCTCCCGCAAGCAGCAGCCGCCCACGCCGTTTGCGACGACCTCGCTGCAGGCTGCCGCCGCGGCCGAGGGCATCTCACCTGCACGTACCATGCGCATCGCCGAGTCCCTCTACATGGCGGGCCTTATCAGCTATCCGCGTGTCGACAACACCGTGTACCCTGCGACGCTCGATCTGGGCGCCGTGGTGAGCGACCTGGCAAAGATCAACCCGGCGCTGGCGCCCGTGTGCAAAAAGGTACTCGCCGGCCCCATGAAGCCCACGCGCGGCAAAGTCGAGACCACCGACCACCCGCCCATCTACCCCACGGGCGAAGGCGATCCGTCCACGCTCGATGGCGGCCAGCGCAAGCTCTACGACCTCATCGCCCGCCGCTTCCTGGCGACGCTTATGGGTCCCGCGACCATCGAGAATACCAAGCTCGAGCTCGACGTGAACGGCGAGCCGTTCGTGGCTTCGGGCGATGTGCTCGTGACCCCGGGTTTCCGCGAGGCGTACCCGTACGGACTCAAGCGCGACGAGCAGATGCCGCCGCTGGAGCAGGGCGACACGGTCGACGTGTTCGACATTAAGCTTGAGGCCAAGCAGACCGAGCCGCCCGCGCGCTACAGCCAGGGCAAGCTCGTGCAGGAGATGGAAAAGCGCGGCCTAGGCACCAAGTCCACGCGCGCGAGCATCATCGAGCGCCTGTACGCCGTGCGCTACCTCAAAAACGATCCCGTTGAGCCGAGCCAGCTGGGCATCGCCATCATCGACGCGCTGACGCAGTTTGCCCCGCGCATCACGAGCCCCGATATGACCAGCGAGCTCGACGGCGACATGACTCGCGTCGAGCGCGGCGAGGACACCGAAGAGCATGTCGTGACGCACTCGCGTGCGCTGCTGGCCGGCGTGCTCGACGAGCTGCTCAAGCATACGCAGGAGCTCGGCGACGCCATCAGCGACGCCGTCACGGCCGATGCGCGCGTGGGCACCTGCCCCAAGTGCGGCAAGGACCTGGTTATGAAGACGAGCGCCAAGACCCGCGGCAGCTTCATTGGCTGCATGGGCTGGCCCGACTGCGACGTGACCTATCCGGTGCCGAGCGGCGTCAAGGTGAGCCCGCTCGAGGGCGAGGCCGCCGTGTGCCCCGAGTGCGGTGCGCCGCGCATCAAGTGTCAGCCGTTCCGCCAGAAGGCTTTCGAGATTTGCGTGAACCCGACGTGCCCCACCAACTACGAGCCCGACCTTAAAGTGGGCGAGTGCAAGGTGTGTGCCGAGGCCGGACGCCATGGCGACCTGATCGCGCACAAGAGCGAGAAGAGCGGCAAGCGCTTTATCCGCTGCACCAACTACGATGACTGCGGCGTGAGCTATCCGCTGCCGGCGCGTGGCAAGCTCGAGGCGACGGGCGAGACCTGTCCCGAGTGCGGCGCCCCCATCGTGGTGGTCAACACGGCGCGCGGCCCGTGGCGCATCTGCGTGAACATGGACTGCCTGTCTCTTATACACATCTCCGAGCCCACGAGACCGGAGCCTATCTCGT
>URBB01000136.1 GCA_900545835.1 uncultured Collinsella sp.
GATCTACACTCTCTCCGTCGTCGGCAGCGTCAGATGTGTATAAGAGACAGTCCCCATATTATTAATGACGTCGACAAGCGGGGTGGTTCCCCGCGTACGTGCCATCTGAGTAACCGAGGGGAGGGCGCACATGGGAATGACTGGTGCATACGAGCGCAATCTCGATGCAAAAGGTCGTCTGTCCCTGCCTGCACCCCTTCGCGAGGAGCTTGGAGAGCACGTTCGCGTGTTCAAAGCCCTGGATGTCGATGCTCTGTACGTGTTCTCTGCCGAGGCCTTCGA
The DNA here is from genome assembly GCA_900545835.1 of uncultured Collinsella sp. GTDB lineage: Bacteria > Actinomycetota > Coriobacteriia > Coriobacteriales > Coriobacteriaceae > Collinsella. The sequence goes on from URBB01000136.1 coordinate 283, forward strand.
TAAGTGGGTCGAAGGACTCTTCGCGGGTCGTGAGGGCCACGAGGGTTTTAACCCGCGTGACATTAATGACCAGAAGCTCATGAGGGCGATCAACAAGCGCACCACGTCGATGGATGTGGACAGTGCCGGTCGTATCGGTCTTTCCGAGTCTCTCCGCAAGCAGGCGAACCTCGACCGCGAGGTCACGGTTGTGGGCAACTACGACCACCTTGAGGTTTGGGATCGCGCCGCGGCCGATGAGGACGATGACGATGAGGCCCTGCTGGACCTCTTCTTCTCGTAAGGGCAAGGCACGGGTAACGGATGGAGCGTGGGATCTTGACACAAGAATATCGGCATGAACCTGTCATGCTCGGCGAAGTGCTTGAGTCGCTGCGGCTAAAGAGCGGCTCCGTTGTCTGCGATTGCACCCTTGGCGGTGCCGGCCATTCGGTAAAGATGGCCGCGCAGGTGGGGGAGACGGGCCTTTTGCTCGGCGTCGATCAGGACGACATGGCCCTCGAGGCCGCTGGCGCCCGTCTGGACCGCGAGGTTCCCGGCGTTCCGCACCAGCTGCTGAAGGGCAACTTCGGCGACTTGGACGAGCTACTTTGCTCGGCCGAGGTGCCCGGGGTCGATGGCTTCCTGTTCGATTTGGGCGTTTCGTCGCCGCAACTCGATATCCCTGGCAGGGGCTTTTCGTATAACGAGGACGCCCCATTGGACATGCGGATGGATCCGGGTAATAACACCTTAAACGCAGCTGAGGTCATCAACACCTATAACGAACACGACCTCGCCCGGATTCTACGCGTCTACGGCGAAGAGAAGTTCGCCTCGCAGATCGCGCGCGAGATCGTGCGCCGCCGCGAGCAAGAACCGATCGAAACCACCGGCCAATTTGTCGAGATCATCAAGGCGGGTATCCCGGCTGCCGCTCGTCGGCATGGCGGACACCCGGCCAAGAAAAGTTTCCAGGCCATTCGCATCGAGGTCAATCACGAGCTCGATGTGCTCGAACGAGGGCTTGATGCCGCCACCAGGTGGCTCAACCCGGGCGGACGTATCTGCGTCATCTCGTATCACTCGCTCGAGGACCGTATTGTAAAGAACCACTTTAAGGAGATGAGCCAGGGGTGCACGTGTCCGCCGGAGATTCCGGTGTGCGTGTGCGGCAACGTGCCGATACTCAAGGTCATCACCCGCAAACCCTTGGTTGCCCAGCCTGATGAGGTTGAGCGCAACCCTCGGGCGAGATCAGCCAAAATCCGCGTGGCGCAGCGTCTGTAGGCGCGACCGCGCGATATTGGACCTCCCGCTCGCACCATAAACGAAGCTTAAACACACTACCAACGTACTCGGGATGGGAGGCGGCATATCATGGGCTACAACACTTCAAGCGCAGCACTCGCCTATGATATGAACGCCATGCCCGCCTATCGTGAGACGCCGCAGGCCCCCGTTGCTCCCCGTGAGCAGCGCACGCCGCGCTTTGATGTCTACACGGGCGCGGGCCGTCAGGCAAACCAGGCGGTAAGCCCGGTTTTCATGAGCGTTCTTAAAACGTTTTGCATCATTGCGGCTATCTTCATGACGATCGGCGTCGCCCGCGTGGCGCTCGCCGGCGTTACGGCCCAGGTGCTCAACAGCAACGCCGAGCTTACCAACACGCTCGAAAAAGCGACCGATGAGAGCTCCGACCTGGAGGTCATGCATTCGGTCTATGGCGCCGACACGCGCATTCGCGACCTTGCGGGCGCTTATGGCATGGTGGAGCCCAGCGAGAGCGTTACACTTGACTTTTCGCAGGATGCAGCCGCGGGCGCCAACGCGACCGCGACCGCTCAGTAGCAAGACGGTAGCTGAGTATGACAAATGACTATCGCCGCGGCTCCGACGGGGGCCGCGGTTCTGGACGTCCCTCGTCGCGGGGACGTTCTGGTTATCAAGGAACGGGTCGGCAATCTTACAACGCCGGGCAGTCCCGTGGCAACGACCCGGCGTCGCGACTTCGCGGCTCGGGCGGCCCTCAAGTGCATAACACCAGGTCGCGCAAGAGTTCGTCGACCGAATGGCTCACAGGCGCGCCTCTGCCTCGCCGCAAAGCCATCATGGGCTTCATCGGGCTTGGTTTGAGCTTGGGCGTCTTTCGCCTTGCCGACTATCAAATTGTCGAAGCCGATAAACTGCGCGAGCGTGCCGATGCGCGCCGCCTGCTTGCGCAGACCCTCTATGCCAAACGTGGCACCGTCTACGACCGCAATGGTAACGTGCTGGCGTCGTCGGTCGAATGTCGCAACATCGCCGTGAACCCGCAGCTTGTCGAGGATGTTGACAAGACGGTGTCGGCGCTGGTCAAGGCAACTGGAATCGATAAAAAGACCTGCCGCAAGCTCGTCGAGTCCGATGGCACCTGGGTGTATATCAAGCGCCAGGTGGACGAAGACGATGTTGCGGCGCTGGAGAAGAAGAACCTGCCCGGCGTGCTTTTTGAGCAGGCCATGAAGCGCGTATATCCATACGGCAATCTGGCATCGCAGGTGCTGGGTGTAGTGAATGTAGACAACGACGGCTTGACGGGTCTCGAAAAGCAATACAACAAGCTTCTGACCGGCACGAACGGTTCTCTCGTACGCGAGCGCGCGAGGGACGGCAGCTATATCGCGGGCGGTGCCTATAAAAAGGTGGCTGCGGTCGACGGCGTTGATATCGTGACGACGCTCGACGTCAATATCCAGCGTGCGGCCGAGGATGCCCTGGCAGAGGCAGTTGAGAAGACTAAGGCCAAGAACGGCTCGGCGCTGGTCACCGATCCTACGACAGGCGAGATTTTGGCAGCCTGCTCGTACCCGACCTACGACCAGACCGATCTGGAGAATGCCAAGACCGAGGATATGAATCTGCGCCTGGTCACCGACGCCTACGAGCCCGGCTCGGTCTTTAAGACGCTCGTGGCGGGCGCCGGCTTCGACTTGGGCGTCGTGCGATCGAGTACGTCGTTTGAGGTGCCGGCGAGCATCAAGGTGGGCGACGATACCGTCACCGATGCCGACAAGCGCGACTATGCCATGACCATGGATGTGCGCGAGATGATGCGCCGTTCGTCCAACGTGGGCTTTGTCCTAGTGGGGCGCAAGATCGGTGCCGACGACTTTGCCGCCTATGTGGACAAGTGGGGCATCGGTCACAGCTCGGGTGTCGATTTTCCGGGAGAGAGCCTGGGTATCGTCAAGGAGCGTGACCAGTATGACGGCGCCACGCTGGGCTCGATGAGCTTTGGACAGGCACTGTCCGTCTCGCCGATTGAGATCGCACGTGCCGTGGGCGGTATCGCCAACGGCGGCGTGATGATGACCCCGCACTTCTATAAGTCCAGCAAGGGCGACGAGAAGGACTGGGGCGAAGGCGAGCGCGCGATTTCTGAGGATGCCGCATCCCAGGTGACATCGTGCATGCAGACGGTCGTGTCCGAGGGAACGGGCGTTGGCGGCGCGGTTGACGGCTATGACGTGGCGGGTAAGACCGGTACGGCCGAACGAGCCGACGAGAACGGCGGCTACCTCAAGGAGAACTATATGTCGTCCTTTATGGGCTTTGCACCGGCACAATCGCCCAAGGTGCTGTGCTATATCACGCTCGACGGAACGCCGAGCGGCTCGGATGCCGCTGCGGTGCCGTTCCAGTCCATTATGGCCAACGCGCTCGACGTGCTGGGTATTCCGCACACGAGGTAGGGGGTTACAATCTTTGGGGCCTGGTTTGTTGTCCCATATGAGGGTGTTCACATGCCCTGCACCACGCATGCGCGGCGCTGGGATACAATACGCCGATAGCATTATTAGGTTTACAGGGGAGCTGCAATGATAGAGATCGCCGTCAACAACCTCGCGGCCGCAACAGGGGCCCGAACCGTGACGGGAGAAGCCGATCGGGTATGCCGCGGGTGCGTTATCGACTCGCGCCAGGTCGAGGAAGGGACGATTTTCGTCGCCTTTCCCGGTGAAAACGTCGACGGCAATGATTTTGCTTCCCGTGCCGTCCAGTCGGGTGCCGGCGCCGTCGTGATGACGCG
>URBB01000137.1 GCA_900545835.1 uncultured Collinsella sp.
CTACACTCTCTCCGTCGTCGGCAGCGTCAGATGTGTATAAGAGACAGGTCCTGCCGTTTGTGCTTTCGTGCGCCCGCGCTGTGATCGGCATGAGCTGGAAGGCCGGCGTGGCGGCGGAGCTGATCGGCATGGCGGTGGGCACCGTGGGTGAGCGCATCTATCAGGCGAAGCTGCTCATCGAGACGGCTGACCTGCTGGCTTGGACCGTGCTAGTCGTGGCGGCATCGTGGGCATGCGAGCGTGTGCTGGTGTGGTTGCTGCGGGCTTCGGGGCCCGCGGCGTGGCGTGCTGCCGTGTGGGCACATGGGCGTGGTACTCGCGGGCGTTCGGGCGACTCTGCTGGCGCCGGCGCTGCTGCGGAGCTTGCGCTCGCGGTGGGCGACCGGGCGCCCTGGGCGCCGGCACTCGACGGACTGGTGCTTCGCGTGCCCGCGGGTGGGCGCGCCTGCGTGATGGGCGCCTCGGGTGTGGGCAAGTCGACGTTGCTCGCGCTGGCGGCGGGGGAGTGCGCACCGTGCTCGATGGTGTTTCAGGATGTGCACCTGGTCGAGGACGTTTCTGCCCTGGATAACGTGCTGGTGTGCGCCGACGCGCACATGGACGCCTCGAGTGCCGCAGCCCTGTTGCGCCTGCTGGTGCCGGGGGTCGATGTGCATGCTCGTGTGGCCGAGCTTTCGGGCGGGCAGCGCCGTCGCGTCGAGATTGCCCGAGCTCTGCTGTGCCCAGGCGACGCGGTGATTCTGGACGAGCCCTTTACCGGTCTAGACATCGCTGCGCGCGACGCATGCGCCGAGGTCGTGCGCGACTTGCTCGACGGCCGCATGCTGTTGCTTGCTACGCACGATGCCGTCGACGCTCAGGCCCTCAATATCTCGGACATCATCACGCTCTAAATACTTACTCAGCAACAAATTGATCCGTTTTTTCTCCGTCCCCATGGGATCGGGTATGGTATTCTATCTGCGGGGTAATACTTAGGAATACCAAGTAATACCAACGCCGTAGAACAAACTCCAGATGCGGGCCAATCGGGTTGCCTTCACAGCCCGTCGCCCAGCCGCGTGGCCCGCATCCATCCGCACCACCGTCGTTTCAAAAAGGAAGCGCCATGGCAGAACACATGACCCCGGTTGTCGCGAAGGTCTTGCCCGAGGAAAAGGCGGCCTTCGCGGCGGCAACCCAGCTCGTGGGCACCACGCCGTCCAACGCCATCCGCATGTTCATCGCCGCCTTCAATCGCTGCGGCACCTTCCCGTTCGACATCTCGCCCAACGGGGCTTTTGGCAAAGACTGTCCCCAGCAACTAGTCGTTAAAGAACGTCCCCAATGACTAGTCGTTGGGGACGTTCTTTAACGACTACCTGTCGGGAGGAGGTTGGCATGCTCAATGCGATGATTTGGGCGCTTGCCTGTTTTGGCGTCGTCGCTGCCGATATTGCCCTGAGCGTCGTTTTGTTCTCCGCCCTTGGCGTCGCATCGGTGTTCATGGGTTTTTCGATCGATGGCCTCGACATTCAATTGCTTCAGGCCGTCGCGCAGACGGCATCGTTTTTGATGGCGCTACTGTGGTGGCGTTATCTGTGGCCGCGTTCGTTTATGGCACGCCGGCAAAGCGAGCATCCGCTCGGCGGGGGAGCGCGTGGGGCGTGGAAACGCATCGCCTGCGTTATCGTGATTGGCTTGGCCCTGCAGGTGGTCGTTGGCTACGTGACCGACGCCGTGCTGTCGCTGTTGCCCGATGCCGCGGCCGACTACAGCGAGCTTGTCGAGGAAACAGGCATGGGCGACACCAGCTATCTCGCCGTCCTGACTACGGTGCTCGGCGCCCCATTTTGTGAGGAGCTGCTGGTGCGCGGCATTATTTTTGAGTTTTCGCTCCGAGCGTTTAATCCGCAGTGCCGCCCACTTTGGAAGCGCCGGCGTCGTGCGAGCGCGCAGGACGGCGCCATGGTGCCCTGGTCGGCCCCGAGTACCTGGGGCGTCGCCGCGGCAATCGTGCTGCAGGCGGCGGTCTTCGGCTTTATGCACATGAACTGGGTGCAGGGTTGCTACGCGGGTGCCGCCGGCCTCATCTTTGGTTGGGTGCTCGTGACGACCGGAAAGCTCCGCTACACGATCCTGCTGCACTTTGCCTTTAATGCCGGGTCGTATCTCATGGGGCTGCTGTGGTTTGTGAACACTCCGCTCGACGTGGTGGTCACGGTTGCCATCGCCGGCTTTGTGCTGGTAGGGGCGATGCGCTCGCTGCGCCACGCGTGTGGGATGGACGCAGCGAGCGCGCCGCTGCCCTAGTTGCGACGTCCGCCGCCGTTGGCGCCCTGCCGTCCCTGGGCCGCGCGATTGCGACCGGCAGTGTTCTGTGCGCGCGACATGCCGCCGTGCCCCTTGCTACCCTTGGGCCCCTTGCCGCCGGCGCCGCCATGCGGTTTGCCGCCCTTCTTGCCGGTGCCATGCCCGCCGCCAGCAGACGTCTCGCCCGGGCGCGGGGGCACGGGACGAATCAGGCAATGCTTGGTGTAGCCAATCAGATCGCGGCGGCCGGCTTTTTCCAGCGCCTCGCGCACGAGCTTGTAGTTCTCGGGCTTGCGATACTGGATGAGCGCACGCTGCATGGCCTTCTCGTGCGGGTCGCGCGCCACGTAGATCGGCTCCATGGTGCGCGGGTCCACGCCGGTGTAGTACATGCAGGTCGACATGGTGGACGGCGTGGGGTAGAAGTCCTGCACCTGCTCGGGCATATAGCCCATGTCGCGCACGGCTTCGGCGAGCTCTACGGCTTCCTTCATCGTCGAGCCGGGGTGGCTCGAGATCAGGTATGGCACCACATACTGCTTGAGTCCGTATTCGCGGTTCAGGCGTTCAAATTTACGGCAGAACGCATCATAGACGGCTCGGCTCGGCTTGCCCATCACGGACAACACCGCGTCGCTCACGTGCTCGGGTGCCACGCGTAGCTGGCCCGAGACATGATGCTCCAGCAGCTCGCGCAAAAACTCGTCCGAGGCGTCGGCCATGGTGTAGTCGAAGCGGATGCCGCTGCGGATGAAGACCTTCTTGACGCCCGGCAGCTGGCGCAGGTCGCGCAACAGCTGCGTGTAGCCGCTCTCGTCGACTACCATGTTCTTGCACACGCTCGGCCACAGGCAGCGCTTGTTCTTGCACACGCCGTGCTTGAGCTGCTTGTCGCAGGCAGGGCGGCTAAAGTTTGCCGTCGGTCCGCCCACGTCGTTGATGTAGCCCTTAAACTCGGGATCGCGCGTGAGCAGCTCGGCCTCGCGCATGATCGAGTCGTGGCTGCGCATCTGCAACACGCGGCCCTGGTGGAAGGTAAGGGCGCAAAACGAGCACTCGCCAAAACAGCCGCGGTTGGAGCTAATGGAAAACTTGATCTCGGCAAAGGCTGGCACGCCGCCCGCCGCGTCGTAGTCGGGATGCCAATCGCGTGCGTAGGGGAGTTCGGCAACCTCGTCCATCTCGTCGGTGGTGAGTGTTGCCGACGGCGGGTTCTGCACCACGTACACGCTGTTGGGATATGGCTCTACCAAGCGATGGCCGGTGATAGGGTCCATATTTTGCTGCTGCACGTTAAAGCTGCGGGCGTAGTTGAGCTTGTCAGCGGCAAGGTCGTCCCAGCTGGGCAGCAGGTCGTAGTCGTAGACCTCGTCGAGCGAACCCGTGCGGTAAACGGTGCCGTTGATATAGGTGATCTGATCGACGGGCAGCCCCGCGTCGAGCGCGTCGGCGATCTCGACAATCGCGTGCTCGCCCATGCCGTAGATGAGGATGTCGGCGCCCGAGTCGAGCAGCACCGAGCGCTTGAGCTTGTCCTGCCAGTAGTCGTAGTGGGCCAGGCGACGCAGGCTTGCCTCGATGCCACCGATAATGATGGGGGCGTCCTTAAACGTCTGGCGGATGAGGTTGCCGTAGACCGTGACGGCTCGGTTGGGACGGCGCCCCTCCTCGCCACCGGGGGTATAGGCGTCGGTGCGGCGGCGGTGCTTGGTCACCGAATAGTGGTTGACCATGGAGTCCATGTTGCCGGCACTGACGAGAAAGCCCAGGCGAGGCTCGCCGAGCACGGTGATGCTGGCGGGGTCGGTCCAGTCGGGCTGGCAGATGATGCCCACCTTGTAGCCGTGCGCGTCGAGGACGCGGCTGATGATAGCCATGCCAAAGCTGGGATGGTCCACGTAGGCGTCACCACAGATGTAGACAAAGTCGCACTGGTCCCAGCCGCGCGCATCCATGTCGGCGCGACTGACGGGGAGGAACTTATCGCGGCCCGGACGCCAGGGGCGGGTG
>URBB01000138.1 GCA_900545835.1 uncultured Collinsella sp.
CGTCAGATGTGTATAAGAGACAGTCATCGTCGCCTGCGACATTCTGGAACAGCTGCCGCAGGACCTCTCGGGGGTTATGCTCTTTGTGCCTAAGCTCATGTTCAACGCTGACGGCATGACGCTTGACGAGTATCATCGTGACGATTTACTCGCAAGCCTTACCAGTCGCGGCGCCGAGGTTCATGTGGTGTCGACCATGCCACATGAGCTGCTCGATACCCTGGAGCATATCCTTGGCATTGTGCCCGCAGACTCTAACACTTCCACTGACCCTACCCATTAAAGGAGTGCAGATGAAACCTATCGTCGCCGTCGTCGGACGCCCAAACGTGGGCAAGTCCACGCTCGTTAACCGCCTGGCCCAGACCTCGGACGCCATCGTCCACGAGTCACGCGGCGTCACGCGCGACCGCTCGTATCACACGGCCGATTGGAACGGCCGCGAGTTCACCATCGTCGACACGGGCGGCATCGAGCCACTCAAGAGCGATGACGTCTTTGCCACGTCCATCCGCGACCAGGCGCTCGCCGCCGCCGAGGAAGCCGCCGTCATCCTGTTTGTGGTCGACGGCCGCACCGGCGTCACCGAGGAGGACGAGTCGGTCGCCCGTATGCTCAAGCGCTGCGACAAGCCGGTCTTTCTGCTGGTGAACAAGCTCGACAACCCCGATCGCGAGAACGACAGCATCTGGGAGTTCTATTCGCTCGGCATCGGTGAGCCCACGCCGCTCTCGGCCCTGCATGGCCATGGCACGGGCGACCTGCTCGACGATATCGTGGCCCTGCTTCCGGAGGAAGAGGACGAGGTCGCCGATGAGTTCCCCGATGCGCTGAACGTGGCCATCATCGGCCGCCCCAACGCCGGTAAGTCCTCGCTGTTCAACCGCATCCTGGGCGCCGACCGCTCTATCGTGTCCAACATTGCCGGCACGACGCGCGACGCCATCGACACCGTCGTGGAGCGCAACGGCAAGCACTACCGCATGGTCGACACCGCGGGCATCCGCAAGAAGAGCACCGTGTACGAGAACATCGAGTACTACTCCATGGTTCGCGGCCTGCGCGCCATCGACCGCGCCGACGTGGCGCTGCTCGTCGTCGACGCCTCCGTTGGCGTTACCGAACAGGACCAGAAGGTCATGGGTCTTGCCATCGAGCGCGGCTGTGCCATCGTTGTGCTGCTCAACAAGTGGGATCTGCTCGACGACGACCGTAAGCGCGAGGCCTGCATGGAGACCATCGACCGCCGTCTGGGCGTCATGGCTCCCTGGGCCCAGTACCTGCGCATCTCTGCCCTGACCGGTCGCAGCGTCGAGAAGATCTGGGCGATGGTCGACGCCGCCGAGAAGACGCGCTCGCAGAAGATCAGCACCTCGCGCCTCAATACGTTCCTCACCGACCTGCGCGAGTTCGGTCATACCGTGGTAGATGGCAAGCGCCGCCTGCGCATGCACTACGTGACCCAGACGGGCGTCAACCCGCCGACGTTCACGTTCTTCGTCAACCACAGCGACTTGGTCAACGACACCTACCAGCGCTATGTGGAGAACCGCATGCGCTCGACCTTCGACTTTGCCGGCACGCCCATTCGACTCTTCTTTAGGAAGAAGGAGCAAAAGGATGCATAATCCGATTCTGCTGACCGCCATCTGCGCCGTGGTCTCGTTCTTTATCGGAGCGATTCCGTTTGGCCTGATCTTGGGCCACGTGTTCAACCACACGGACATTCGCAAGGCGGGCTCCGGCAACATCGGCACCACCAACGCGCTGCGCGTGGCCGGCCCCAAGGTGGCCGCGCTCACGCTGCTGCTCGACTGCCTTAAGGGTGCCATCTGCGTCCTTATCGCGCGTCCGCTTATCGCCGACTTGGGCTATGGATTTCCGCCGAACATCATGGCGCCCGGAGCCCCCGGCGACTGGATGCTCGGTGTCATTTGCCTAGCAGCCGTGTGGGGCCACATCTTCTCGCCCTATCTCAACTTCCATGGCGGTAAGGGTATCGCCGTGGGTCTGGGCGTCATCCTCGCTTGGTACTGGCCTATTGGCCTGTCGCTGCTGGGCATGTTTATCGTGGCCGTCGCCATCACCAAGTACGTGTCGGTGGGCTCGCTTGCCGCCGCCATCGGTCTTCCCATCGCTGCCTGCGCGGTCTTTCCGTACAGCAGCCTAGGTCTCAAATTCTGCATGGCGATGATCGGCATCACCGTGGTGTGGGCCCATCGTGCGAACATCAAAAAGCTCATGACGGGTAAGGAGTCCAAGCTCTCGTTTACCAAGCGCGTCACCGAGCCCGACGATAAGTAGGAGAGAGTCATGAATGTTGCGCTGATTGGCTCCGGCTCCTGGGGAACCGCCGTCGCCGGCCTTGCCGCCGCGCGAGCCGAGCGCGTGACCATGTGGGCCCACAGCGAGCAGACGGCCGCCGGCATTAACGCCGAGCACCGCAACCCCCGCTACCTTGTGGGCTACGAGCTGCCGGACAACGTGGTAGCAACGACCGAGCTCGCCCAGGCGCTCGACGGTGCCGATGCGATCATCTTTGCCGTGCCCTCCACGCACTTGCGCGACGTGTGCCATCGGGCAGCGCCCTTTATCGCCGCCGATACCCCGGTGCTCTGCCTCACCAAGGGTATTGAGCCCGAGTCTGGCCTGCTCATGAGCGAGGTCATCGCCAGTGAGATCGGCAACGAGGCACGTGTCGCGGCGCTTTCGGGCCCCAACCATGCCGAGGAGATCTGCCGCGGCGGACTTTCTGCCGCCGTCATCGCCAGCGAAGATCCACAGATAGGGGAGACCTTTAAGGACCTGCTCCTGTCCACGGCCTTCCGCATCTATCTGTCGCAAGACATGACCGGTGTCGAGGTCTGCGGCGCCATGAAAAATGTCATCGCCATCGTGTGCGGCATCTCCGCCGGCACCGGTGCCGGCGACAACACGCTCGCCCTCATCATGACGCGCGGCCTGGCCGAGATCAGCCGTCTGGTGCACGCCCGCGGCGGACAAGCCATGACCTGCATGGGACTCGCCGGCATGGGCGACCTCATTGCCACCTGCACCTCAGAGCATTCGCGCAACCGCACCTTTGGCTACGAGTTTGCCCACGGCGTGTCGCTCGACGAGTACCAGACGCGCACGCATATGGTGGTGGAGGGCGCCGTCGCCGCCCGCAGCGTCAGCGAGCTTGCCCGTTCACTGGGCGTAGACATTCCGCTCACCTTTGCCGTCGAGCAAACGCTCTACAACGGTGTTACTTTGGATAGGGCGCTCGAGATTCTCACCGACCGCGTCCCTTCTCAAGAGTTCTACGGACTCACCGACTAGCGCAGAAAGGCTTCTACCATGGGTTCCATCAAAATCGCTCCGTCCGTCCTTTCGGCCGACATGACCAACCTCAAGGGCGAGCTCGACAAGATCGCCGGTGCCGACTATGTGCACTTCGACGTTATGGACGGTCACTTTACCGGCAACCTCACCTTTGGCGTTGACATCCTTAAGGCCGTCAAGCGCTCCACCGACGTGCCGGTCGATGCGCACTTGATGGTGTCGAACCCCGACGAGACCGTCGATTGGTATGCCGACGCCGGTGCCGATATGATCACCGTGCACTACGAGGCATCTACGCACCTGCACCGCACGCTCACCCATCTGCAGCAGCGCGGCGTTAAGGCCGGCGTAGTGCTCAACCCCGCCACCCCCGTGTGCGTGCTCGAGAGCATCATCGACGTTGTCGATATGGTGCTGCTCATGAGCGTGAACCCGGGCTTTGGCGGTCAGAGCTTTATCCCGGGCACCATCGCTAAGCTGCACGAACTTACGGCCATGTGTGAGCGCCACGGCGTGTCGCCCATGATCGAGGTCGACGGCGGCATCTCTTCCAAGAACATCGCCGAGGTCGTTAAGGCCGGCGCCAACGTGCTCGTGGCCGGTTCTGCCGTATTTAAGTCCGAAGATCCCGCTGCCGAGGTTGCGCTGCTGCAGAAGCTGGGCAACGAGGCCGCACAGGAGGCATAAACCCTTATGACCGCAGGTCAAAACCGCATACCCGTGAATCTTGACTATGCCGCCTCGACGCCCATGCGCGCCGAGGCGCTCCTTGCGCAGCGCGAGTACGACGACAGCGAGCTTGCCGGCGTCAACCCCAACTCGCTGCATTCGCTCGGCCGCAAGGCCGCTGCGCGCCTAGAAATGGCGCGTCGCGAGATTGCCCGCAGCTTTGGCGCACGCGTCCGCCCGTCCGAGATCGTCCTGACCAACGGCGGCACCGAAGCCAACCAACTGGCGCTCCTCGGTCT
>URBB01000139.1 GCA_900545835.1 uncultured Collinsella sp.
TAAGAGACAGGTCTGCTGCTGCGCGATGGCATTGGCCGTGCGGCGAGTTTCGGCCAGCGCGACGTTCAGGGCATCGAGCGCGTTGTTGGCCTGCTCGAGTGCTGCCAGCGTTTCCGCGCTACTGTCGCCACGCTCCCGCAACTCGGCACGCAGGCTCTTGAGCTGGAGGGCGCAAGCCACAGCAACCCCCACCGCCACCAAGGCGATCACAACAAGCACAATATCAATAGCAGACATAAACTCCGCCCAACAAACCCAATCGAGCACCAATCAAAACCGCGATCAATCTTACCCCGCCATACGCACCGGGCGCCCGGCCCCTTCTTGGGCGCCCCTCTCCTCCGCATATTCCATAATGCGGCGCGCCGTCTCCCTGCTCACCTTTGAGTCATCACCGGCTAAATATGCGTACACGTTTCCCTTATTCAGATTCAAATCGCGGCAGAGACCGTAGCGCGTTACACCCGATTCCTCTAGCGCTCCCAACGTTCTTTTTCGCATCAGGGCGTTGATTCTTCTGTCCGCCACTGGCTTTTCCTTCACCGCTCTATACGCACGCCAAACGTTGGCATAACGATTAGGAAGTTTGTCCTCGGCGCATAGAGATGCCAGGCTACCCATTTGGGCGTACAAGGACAAAACGCCTCGGTAACCCTCTTCCATCCACGAACCCTCGGATAAACCCAGAACGTATTCGGCTTTACCCTGTGCCAAAGCGAGCAAAAACAGGGGCTCCGCCACGCGCGGCGCAACCGTCGTCGCTTGCTTAACCAGTTTTCTAAAACTGAGCGACTGCTGTCCGGATAGCTCTCGGCAATAGCCTTTTAAGAATCCCTCAAAGGTCAGATTCAACCGAGCACCTCCTTTTTGTATTGGCTGTATGCGCAGACCATCTCTTGATAACTCCGCTCCGAAGGCGACGACGCCAGCGCCTCGCCCTCGTCGAATATAAGCCGTTCGAGCAGTCCCCAATCAAGTCGGTCGACGAATGCCTGGCTATGAAGATCGATGATGTCGTTCGGACGACAGGCATAGAGCTTCATTACCGCCAGGTCCTCCAAGGATGGCGTAAAGTACCTGATAAAGCGCGCCCCAATATCCAAGGGAATCAAACGATCTTCGTAATTGAACGGCATCTGATTACAATATGCCACCGCCATACCATTCACCTCGGGGTATCGAGCTATGATCTCGCGGAGGCACCTATCTGCCTCAAACACATCAATGTCATGTGTAACCGAACGATTCGTCACATCGTTTAGCATGAAGGCGCTTCCTCCCACCAATACAACGTTCGGCCTGTCGTCTCTTGGACCTATTTCCAGCTCCGCCTCTTCGTCAATGCCCAAAAGAGTCTGCTCTAAATCCTGCTTATACATAGCAAATCCTATTATTATTTATCTTCAATAATACTATTCAGTCGCACGACAGGACCCACAGGATGCAAGAATTCTGCTCGTGGCGATAATTCGTACACCCTGGAAGTCCTAATGTGACAAACGCTAACTCTCCCAGCCGGTGCGGATGGTTGTTATGACGTCGCCTAGGCGCTGGCCCAGGGCTGACAGATGTTGGAGCACCTCGTTGGGCGATGCGCCGTTGAGGATGCACGTGAGGGCATACGACGCCAGAAAGATGGCCGCAAGCCCTAACGGGATGAGCACGATCATCGCCAATATGCGCAAGCGCTGGCCCACACGGCGACGACGCGCACGACGCTTGTCGAACGCGAGCTCCTGCGCATATGAATCTTGCTGTACGGAATAGGCCTCTGGCGCCGATTTACACCCGGGCACAGCTGCAGGTACAGCAGCGGGCACGACATTTTGCGCAAAGGGCTGGGCTGCCGCCCCTTGCATTTGCATCTCTATAAGCCGTTGCTGTTGGCGCAACATGCGCTCGGCTTGTTGCTGCGGAGTCTCAAGAAACAGATCCATGCTGGCCTCCAAAATCGGAGCATTCGACGCTTACGACCAGCATCCCGCACCACCATGACCGCGACAACGCAATCGCCGGCAATAGCCACAAAGTTTCTTTTGCTCAAAAGCTGTCGAAAAGCTCAACAACTCCCCTACCAGCACTTTCTCTGAGCTTTTTTCGCCAGCAATCTTTTGGCCTTCCACCCTTACGCCAACTGACCAAAATCTAACCAAAAGCTTGACGGAAATTGTGAAGACAGGGACCCCATACAAAAACGTGCCGCCCCAAAAGGGGCGGCACGCTAACTTCTTATCAGTTTTTCAGTAGCAAGCACGCGACGACCCGAAGCCGGAGCACAGGGTAGGGAAACACCTTTACCTCGCGCGACCTGCGCAGCCGTGAGCGAGAGGGAAAGGTGTTTCCCCGCCCCGTGCTCCGCAGTCGGTGGAGGCAGCTTTAGATGCCCGCGAGACCTCGGGTGGCGGTGGCGCACATAAACGCCAAGGCTAGAATCACGAGCGAGCCCGCGATGTCTGCTAGCACGCCCATTGCACGACGCTCAAACAACCAGCTCTCAAAGTGCGGGGCGACGTTGCGCCAAACACGCCACAGCAAGATGCCCATACCGATGACGCCTGGGATATTGAGCAGTAGGATCTCGGAGCACAAAAGACCGATCAGGTTACCGGCGGCAAAGCCCGCATCACCCTCGCAGTATTTGCGGTAGACCATATACAGCATGTACGCCACAAACGGCTGCAAGCACGCAGAAATAAACGAGACCACCATCGAGGGCTCCTGCGAAAAGACCTCGGTGAGCTTATCCACGCTCGTGGCATCCTTAGAGGCCAGGAACAGGCCAATGACCACCACAGGCACCACGCCCAAGATGACCTCGACCATCGTAAACAACTTGGCGGTCAAGTCCTCACTAGCCGAATTCAAATGGGGCGCCCACTCAGGATGAGCATGCGCACCGACCTTCTTGTCCTTCTCGGCACGATCGGCCTTTTTGCCCTCAGCAACCCGACGACCAGGATCCTTGCGAGTTCCCGCCGCAGCAACCCGAGCCCGAGACTTCTTACCCATAACCAACACCTCACAAGAGGAAACGAATAGCCAACGCTACCCAGTGTACCCTCTAAGCAACGTCACCGCCCCAACCGGCCCCCACAAAAACGTGCCGCCCCATAAGGGGCGGCACACAAACTTTTTTATCAGCTTTTCTGTAGCGAGCACGCGACGACCCAAAGCGGGCCGGGAGGGCCGGACTACCTTCCCTCAACGCGACCCTGCGAAGCCGTGAGCGAGGAGGGAAGGTAGTCCGGCCCTCCCGGCCCAGCTCACGCTAGCGCCAAGCGCTAGTAGTTCACCACCTGCTCCTCAAAGTACGCCTTGGGGTGGTTACACACCGGGCACACCTCAGGCGCCTCGGCACCAACGTGCAGGTGCCCGCAGTTCAGGCACTTCCACACCTTTACGCCCTCGCGCTCAAACACCTCGCCCGACTCGATGCGCTCGACGAGTTTGTTGTAGCGCTCCTCGTGGGCCTTCTCGACGGCGGCGACACCACGGAACTTCTCGGCGATCTCGACAAAGCCCTCTTCCTCGGCGGTCTTGGCAAAGTCGTCGTACATCGTGGTCCACTCGTAGTTCTCGCCCGCGGCGGCGTCGCGCAGGTTGTCCAGAGTGCCCGGAACGGCACCGTCGTGCAGGTACTTAAACCACAGCTTGGCGTGCTCGGATTCGTTGCCCGCCGTCTCGGCAAAGATGTTCGAGATCTGAACGTAGCCGTCCTTCTTGGCCTTGGAGGCATAGTAGCGATACTTGGTGTGTGCCTGGGACTCACCGGCAAAAGCGGTCTCGAGGTTCTTCTTGGTTTGGGAGTTCTCAAAATCCATAGGTGTACTTCCCTTCAACGCATGCCGCCCGTAGGCTTCGAGCGGCCTTGTCTTTAGGATGCCCTCATGCCGAAAATCTAAACCTTACAATCCTGTTCTTCAGATTTGCATAGGCTAGATGCTCAACCAACGATCGTCCTCGGCTCGGCAAAAGCCCTCGCGCTCCAGGTCAGCCAGAATGCCCGCGATCAAGTCGCACTCGACCGGCCCGCGACCGGCTGCCGCTTCCATCTCGTTGACGCCCACCACGGCATCAGCAAGCGTAATCCCCGCCGGCTGCCCATCGCGCGCTGCCAACAACATACGCACGATATGCGCGCGCTTTTGGCGGCGCGAGCCCTCAAACTTGGACTGACGACTATAGCCCCTGTCTCTTATACACATCTCCGAGCCCACGA
>URBB01000140.1 GCA_900545835.1 uncultured Collinsella sp.
CGAGGTAGCCCTCCTGGTCGAAGTGCATGATCTCGATCTTCTCGGTCTCCTTCATGTGTGTCCTCCCATCACATGTGCGCAATTCTATACATCGCGCTTCTTGCTGACACCAATTATAGCCATACGATTGCTTGTTATTTAATACCAATCCAAACTCACGGAGATTTGCGGCGAACGGTCGGTTTCCTCGCCCGAGTGGTATTACAACGCCAATAGTTGTCTATTTCGAGCGCTACTGCCAACGGGTTCCCCACAACTCGCCAGCTATAAAAGCGTTGCGCCAGACCCGCCCAAGCGTTTCCGGCGCAACCGCGCAGTTTAGTTATTCGGCTTCCATCTCCGCTGTCACACGGCGATACATCTCGATAACCTGAGTCGTCGCCTTGGACGGATCCTGATAGTAGCGGCCATCACACGTCTCGGCCGAGACATAGCCCGTATAGCCGTGGCGCATGAGTGCCTCGAGGTCGGCACGCATATCACGCTCGCCGTCGCCCCAGGCAAGATGCGTCGTGCCGCCGCCCACATCTACAAAGTGGGTGTGAACGATCTTGTCGCCCAAAACCTCAAAGTAGCCGTCGATCGTGTCGCCGGCAACTTCCATGGCGCCAAAGTCGATACAGGCCTTCAGGTTGGGACGATCGACCGCCTCGAGGATGCGCGCGACATCCTGTGCGGTGTTGACCAACACGGACTCCGACGGCTGCAGGGCCTCGAGCGCGACGCGAATACCGCGCGTATCGGCGTAGTCGCACACCGAGCGCAGCATGGCAACGCTGCGGGCCCAGGCGTCCTCAGCCGGCTCGTCCAGATAGGCCCAACCACTCGTCACCAGAATCTGCGGCACGCCCAACTCAACGGCAACGTCGATCACATTCTTAAAGTACGAGAGGATGCGTTTTTGGCCCGCCTCACCGCGCACCGCGACGTTCCACGGCTTGGGGTTGTTCTGCTCGGGGCACACGCACACGATCTTGATACCGTATTGGGCGGCAAGATCGCGAATCTTATCCACCGAATCGTGCTCATGGCAATCCACATACAGGTGCATCGAGCCGGTCCACAGCTCGATATTGCGATAGCCGGCCTCACCTGCAGCCTTAAAAAACGTCTCGATGCTGTAGTAACGATGGTTGATGTTCATGAGCGAAAGCTCGGGTACGACCATAGCCCTCCCCTTTCGTACGGAGTTTTAAAAAACAGGGGGCCGCCGCAGATGCGACAAGCCCCCCAAAGATCGACGCAACCGTTAGACGCGATGGAAGCGCGATTCGAACATATTAGGCAAGCACGCCAAAGTAAGCGCCGATGATGCCCACGACCATGGTGCAGAGGATCAGGACCATCGGGTTGATCTTCTTGGAGAGCAGCCAGTAGTAGAGCCAGAAGGCGGCCATACCGAGCATACCGGGCATGATGCCGTCCAGGATGTCCTGGAGAGTTTGGGCGGAGTCGCCCTGACCAATGGCGATGGGCAACGAAGCCCAGAACATGTCCTTGCTCATGGCGCCGACGACCATAACGCCGACAATGCCGACGCAGGCCATGATCTTTTGCATCAGGCCGGTCTTCTGAGCCTCGTCGAGGAAGCCAATGCCTAGCTCATAACCCTTGATAGCGCCAAAGATACGAATCAGGAACGCCGGGATGTTGTAGACGAGCAGGAAGGCGATGGGGCCAAAGACGTTGCCGGCCTGGCACAGGCTGATGCCCACGGCAGCGGCGACGACGCGCAGGGTGGACAGGAAGAAGGAGTCACCCAGGCCGGAAAGCGGACCCATGAGGGCGGCCTTGATGTCGTTGACGCTCTCGGGCTCAACCTCGCCACGAGCGACCTTTTCTTCCATGGCCATCGCGATGCCGCCCACGAAGGGAGCGAGCTGCGGGGTGATGTTGAAGAATGCGCTGTGACGGTGCAAGGCCTCGGCGTAATCATCGGGACGGCCGGCATAGATCTTCTTGAGCATGTTGGCGACCATCAGGCAGAAGGCAATGTTCATCTGCTTGTAGTAGGTCCAGGAGAATTCCATGCCCAGGGCGCCGGTGTTCACGGCGCTCTTAATGAGGTCGGAGCGAGTAATCTGGTTCTCGGAATTAGAAGTCATCGTCCTCATCCCCTTCCACAGAAAGCTGGGACTGGGCGCCACCAAGGCCCAGCAGGTCGTACTTGTCGATGCCGATGATGATTGCGATCAGGGCGACGCCGAGGACGGGCACGTTGGCATAGGAGCACAGCAGGAAGCCCAGGAAGTAGAACGGCACGAGCTGCTTGGTAAGCACCAGACGGCCGAGCATGGCGAAGCCCATGGCAGGCAGGATGTTGGCTGCGACGCCAAAGCCATCGAGGACGAACGTCGGGATGAAGTCGAGCAGGCCCTGAACGGCGTCGGCACCCAGATAGAAGGAGACCGAGCACAGGATAAAGGCCAGGACGACAATCACGAGACCGATAATCCAGTGCATAGCGTAGATACCCTTGAGGTTACCCTTGCTGGCAAAGACGTCGGCACGGTCGACCAGAAGGGGCATACCGGCGTTGACGACGTTCTTAATGGCCAGGCACAGAGTGGCGATGGGCATCGCGAGCGCGATAGCGGCCTCGGTGCTCTGACCCAGCTGAATAGCGAAGGCGCAGGCGAGCACACCGCCAATACACTCATCGGGCGGCACGTAAGCGCCGATGGAGATTGAACCCATGAAGAGCAGCTCGAGGCTCGCACCGATGGCGAGGCCGGACTGCAGGTCCCCGAGGACTATGCCGACGAGCGGGCACAGAACGATCGGGCGGAACGCATAGAGCGTACCGAGCTGATAATCGAGCTTACCGAAGGCAGCGATAAGTCCGATGAGGATCGCTTGAACAAGCATTGTTCCTCCCTTTGATCCCTCTTGGATCCGCGCGGCGATTCCCGACTTGTCAGCGCGCCCTTTTCCATGCCGACAATCGCCCAGACAGATCCAGCTTGTACCGGTGTGCTGTTAACACCTAAACCGGTGCAAATGATTTGATACCAATTATATAGTCATGAGAAAACTATTTAATACCAATCGCTCAACGGGCGTGTACTCCCGGTGAACGGTAGATGGGGGTAACGGGTAAAGCGTTTATCCGGTACGCCCACGAATAGGGGCGGCGCCGTGCGCGCCGCCCGTGGTTCCCAATTAGAGGGCGCTTAGGGCATCGACCTTGGGGTCGTCGGCCAGAGCGCGAATCTCGACCTCGACACCGCGGCCGACGAGCTCACGAATGTCCTCTTCCTCGGCAGCAGTCAAAAAGATCTGGCGGGAGATCTTACGGGCATCGGGACGCTGCTCGTCCTTGGACTTGGTGTTGCCCAGGTTGATGGAGGTGATCTGCGGGCAGCCGTCGACAAGCTGCTTGGCCTCGGCGATGCTGGCGACGCAGATGATCATCTTGTACTTATCGGTAACACCGGAGTTGATGGCCTCGATGGCGTGCTCCATGTCCTTGATGACGAGCTTGACGTTGGCCGGCTTTCCCATCTTGAGCGTAGTCTTCCAGACGGGATCGTTGGCAACCTTGTCGCCAACGCAGAAGATGCAGTCGGAGCCCAAGCCCTGGACCCAAGAGACGGCCACCTGGCCATGAAGCAGACGATGGTCGACGCGAAGCAGTTGAATCATGATTGACCCCCAAAGGTCTCATGCCGGAAACCCGGCCCCATTAATAGCAGGCGGTGACTAGAACTCTTCCTCGTCATCCGCATCGGTCAGCAGGTCGTTGACAAACTTGACGCGCGTGTCGTCAGCCGCGAGGATCTCGCGGATAACCTGATCGGCGGGAGCCTCCTGGTCCGAAAAGAGCAGCTGGATCAGCAGCGGCAGATTCATGTTGGCAACCAGGTAGGTGTTGGGGCGCGTCTGGACGATCTTGGTGAACTCGTTGTTGACGCTGCCGCCAAACAGGTCGGTGCACACGATTACGTCGTCGGCGGGGTCGAAGGTCGCCAGGAGCTTGGCGGCCTCCTCGGCGACGTCGGTGCGGCCGTCGACAAACATCGACAGGTCGTGGACGTTATCGCGCGCGCCCGAGAGCAGCTCGGTGCTCTCTTTGATGCCGGTCGCAAAATGCGCGTGGCTGGCAAAGATGTATTGCCTCATTGCGGTTTCCCCCAAATGGAATTAGTAGTCGAACTGGTGGTAGTAGCGGCGGTACTTGAGCTTGTGCTTGGTGACCAGCTCGTAGTTG
>URBB01000141.1 GCA_900545835.1 uncultured Collinsella sp.
GTCAAGGGAGGAGCCAAATCGAAATACGTCGGGCGGGGTCGGAGGGCCCGATGGGGTGGATTCCAGCCGAGGCTATTCGTCGCCGAAGCTGATGCCCAACGCCTTGGCCTCGCGCACCAGGTCGCTCTGGGGGTCGACAAACTTGAGCTTGCCGGCGACCTCCTCGAGCGGCATGTGGCACATCTTGCCGTCACGCAGGGCAATCATGTAGCCAAACTCGCCGCGCAGGCAGCCAAGCGCGGCCTCGACGCCGCACTGGGTCGCAAAGATGCGATCCTGGGCATCGGGCTGGCCGCCGCGCTGCGTGTGGCCGGGGATGGCGACGCGGGTCTCGCGACCGGTCTTGGCCTCAATCTCCTTGGCGATGTCGTAGACGATCGACGGGCTCGTGCGCTCGGCAAGCTTCTTCTTGTATTCCTTCTTGGACAGCGCCGCGTCCTCCTTGGAGATAGCGCCCTCGGCGACGGCCACGATGGTAAAGCGGCTGCCGGTCTCCATGCGATGCTCGATGGTCTTGATGACGTTGTCCATGTCGTAGGGGATCTCGGGAATCAGGATGACGTCCGCACCGCCCGCGACGCCGGCATACAGCGGAATCCAGCCAACCTTGTGTCCCATGATCTCGATGACGAACACGCGGCCGTGACTCGAGGCAGTGGTGTGGATGTCGTCGATGCACTTGGTGGCGACGTCGATGGCGCTCGTAAAGCCAAACGTCAACTCGGTGCCCCAGGTGTCGTTATCGATGGTCTTAGGCAGGGCGATAACGTTGAGGCCCTCTTCGCGCAGACGGTTGGCGGTCTTGGTGGAGCCGTTGCCGCCCAGCATAAACAGGCAGTCGAGCTGTAGCTTATGATAGGTGTGGACCATTGCCGGCACCTTTTCGACGCCGTCGGCCTCGGGAATATCCAGGCGCTTGAACGGCGTACGGCTTGTGCCCAGAATAGTGCCGCCACGGGTAAGGATGCCGCTAAAATCGGCGGGCGTCATGACGCGGAACCGGCTGTAGATAAGGCCCTGGTAGCCGTCCTCAAAACCATAGATCTCGATAGGCTCTTCGCTATTGGTCATGAGCGTTTTGACGATGCCGCGCATGGTGGCGTTGAGCGCCTGGCAGTCGCCGCCACTGGTAAGAAGACCGATCCTGAGCATGATGAATCCTTCCGGGCAAGTTATAACATGCGCATAAGTTTACCCCCGTACACTGTTGATACGGGGGTAAAACGTGTTAGCTCAAGCGTATAGAAATGTAAACAACGTCAGGCGAGCGTAAGGTCGACGGGCCTGGCTCCTTACAGCGCAAAGGCGTCGATGTCGCCCCAGTGGCGGCGCAGCGTGATGGCGGCAGCGGGCTCGGTGTTGTCGAAGACGACCGACCACTGCGTGTTGCTGGTGATGTCTTCCGGATTGGGCTCTTGCGCCGCAGCGCGTAGGGCCTTCCAAGCGACTGCCTCGTCTTGGGCACCGACATGGGCGTCAAGGACATCGGCGATTGCGACGGCGCGCTCCTTACCATGGCCCAGCTCGCCATTCTTTTGGTTGGGCAGCACTTCGTCGCCATAGCAGGCGTAGAAGTTCGTGACCTGGCGTACGGGCGTCGCCTTGCATGCACGGTCGGGATCGCGCGGATCCCACTCCACCACCCGCGCGTCACCGCCGGCGTCGTTGATAAAGAAGTGGTAATCGCGTCCTGCCATGGCGTGCATGTCGTAGGCGGAAAGCAGGTCGACAGCCTCCTGCGTGGTGGCGGCACGGTCGAGCACCAGACGGATGGCGAGCGAGGTATTGATGACGGGGCGTTGCGTGTCCTGGTCACAGGGCTTGGAATCCAGGGTGAGTACGGCAACGGACACGCCGCATTCGTTAACACCGTCGAGCTGGGCAAACGGGCCCATGAGTGCGGCGACGCGTCCGGCGACGGAGTCAAGCGGAGTGTTATCGCCCAGGTTGTTGAGGGCGGCAAATCCGATGGAGGCATAGCCGCCGCGTGGGTGATTGCGCACCAGCAGCGCCGAGGTGTCGTCCTTAAAGTCGTAATTGCGACCGGTGCGCACGCGGCGTTCGGCATCTACAGCGACAAAAGCGCTGCAGGCAAACTGGGGCGCCTGGACATGTGCCGGCACACCGGGCAGCACCTGCGCCACCACGGCATCGATGTAGGCCTGGTCGTCGCGTACGCCGGCGGCGATGATGCGATCAAGATCGTAGTCGTAGGCGATGTCGATTGCGTACAGGTCATAGCCATCCGCGTAGCCGGTCAAGCGTTTGAGCGACGCGGCGGACTTGATTTGCTTGTGATAAACGATACCGGTGGCAGCGGCAAGGCCGACGGCGACACCCGCGACACCGCAGGCGATGGCAATGTTACGTGGCTTCATGACGGCTCCTCTCGTCCTGTTAGCGCAATTGTCGCAAAAGGAGCGCGGGCATGATGGCTCAACTTGGTGAGCGGCTTGGTGAGCGGCGCGGGATTAAACGCGGAATGAAGAGTGCAGCGCTGGCGCGGCGGGGTATGCTGGAAGGGACCATCAACCCAGCGAAAGGGGAGAGCATGACGGATCAGGAAACGCCCGAGCGCGCGCATGTGACGGCCGATGATATCGAGGCCGCCAACGACCTTATCGACTTTATCGAGGCATGCCCCAGCATGTTCCATACGGCGGCGACCATTATGGCCGAGCTCGACGAGGCGGGCTTTACCTACCTGCCCGAGAATGCAGCGTGGGACATCGAACCGGGCGGGCGTTATTACACGCAGCGCAACACCTCGAGCGTTGTTGCCTTTAAGGTGGGCGAGGACCTGGCCGCGACGTGGGGCGAGGACGGCGTTGCCGGCGATTACCATTTTCAGCTGACGGCGTCGCACAGCGACTCGCCGACGTTTAAGGTCAAGGCCGTGCCCGAGCTCGACGGCGCGGGCGAAACGCTGCGCCTGAACACCGAGGCCTACGGCGGCATGATCGACTACACCTGGTTCGATCGCCCGCTGGCACTCGCGGGCCGCGTGTTGGTACGCGAGGGCGACCGTATTGAGAGCCGTCTACTTGTCACCGAGCGCGAGGTCGCTATCATTCCGAGCCTTGCTATCCACATGAACCGCGGCGTTAACGAGGGCTTTGCTCCCAACCGAGCCGTCGACCTTTGCCCGCTTATCAGCGCCGGTGATCTTAAGCAGGGCGACTTTGATGCTCTGATCGCCGACGAGCTGGACGTTGAGCCCGAGCAGATTCTGGGCCGCGATCTGTTCCTGGTCAATCGTCAGGATGCGCGCATTTGGGGCTGGGCTGACGAGTTTATCTCGACGCCCAAGCTCGACGACCTGGCCTGCGCCTACACCTCGCTGCAGGCATTTTTGGGCGCCGAGAACGCGCACGATGTCTCGGTCTTCTGCTGCTTCGATAACGAGGAGGTTGGCTCCGAGACCAAGCAGGGCGCCATGTCGACGTTCTTGGCCGATGCATTGCGTCGCATTAACGGCTCGCTGGGCTTTGACGACGAGTCGTACCATCGCGCACTTGCCGCCTCGATGCTTGTGAGCTGCGACAACGCGCATGCCGTGCATCCCAACCACGCCGAGAAGTGCGATGCCCGCAACCAGGTTGTGCTCAACGGCGGCATCGTCATTAAGGAAGCCGCCAACCAGCACTACTGCACCGATGCCTTTAGCCGCGCGGTGTTCCAGGCCATCTGCGATGACGCCGACGTACCCACACAGGCCTTCGCCAACAAGAGCGATATGGCCGGAGGCTCCACACTCGGCAACCTGTCCAATATGCAGGCGAGCATGCATGCCGTGGACGTGGGCCTGCCGCAGCTGGCCATGCACTCAAGCTACGAGACCGGCGGCGTACGCGACGTGATGTACGCCATCCGCGCCCTCACCGCTTTCTACGAGCGCAACCTAACCATCAACGGCGCCGAAAGCGTGGAGCTCTAAAACCTGCCAAAAAGGGACAGGTTTATTTTGGCAGGTTTTATCTGGGCAAATGCCAGTGGCATTGCAAGCCGATAGGGCCCTAAAACGCCGCAGGTAGAGCAAAAGTCAGCGAGAGCCCGCCAGAGCGGCAATCTGACGTTCAATCGTCGGGCATGGTCA
>URBB01000142.1 GCA_900545835.1 uncultured Collinsella sp.
GAGATAGGCTCCGGTCTCGTGGGCTCGGAGATGTGTATAAGAGACAGGTGGCGGAGTCGTCCTTAAAGGTCTCCTCGTCAACAATCTCGAGCTTGGACTCAGCGGCCTGGGCCTTAAAGGAATCTGCGATGCCCGAAGAATAGGCGTCGCCGGAGTTATAGAACAGCACGAACTTCTCGTCCGCATACTTCTGCGCCAGGAACTTGGCAGCGTTGACACCCTGGTTGGGGTCGGTGAAGCAAACTTGGAAGACGCAATCCTTGCCGTCGGTGACGTCCTCGGAGGACGCGGACGGGGTGATCATGAACGTCTTGGGGTCGTTACCGCACTCGGCGGCAACGGCAACCGACGCACCCGTGGTGGTCGGGCCGACGAGGGCCTGCATGCCCCAGTCGAGCAGGGTGTTGAAGGCGTTGACGGCCTTCTCGCCATCGGCCTGGTCATCCTCGGCCTTGCTGGCAAGCGGCAGCTCCTTGGTCGAAAAATCCTTGCAGCCAAGCTCGACACCCTGGGTAACGGACTTGCCGTAGGACGCGTTGGCGCCGGTCAGCGGGCCGATGGTACCGATCTTAAACGAAGCGTCGCTTGAAGCGGAACCGCTGTCGCCGCCGTTGGAGGAGCAACCAGCTAGAATGGACATCGCCCCCAGACCTGCTGCGCTCGCGATAACGCTCCTGCGATTCATAACAGGGTTCAATGACTTACCGGTGAGGCTCGACATGCGGCTCTCCTCTCAAATCTCGTCGGGTTTCGGTTACCCGACAGGCCATCCTTCGCCGTGTTCGGCGTTCGCAAAATACTAGACGCTTTAGTTAAGGAAAGTGGCGATTATTTCAACTTTTCTTTGGATTTGTCCATTTATCCATAATTCTGCGTATTTCTATTACTTTATGCAGTAATGCCACTTTATTGTGTGAAAGTAATGTTTCCGTTCTGTTACAGGCGTCCCTGCCCTGAATAAAACGGCCTCACCGGTCGCGCTTTATGCGCACTTAGGCGGCGATGTACTTGCCGTCCTGGATCACATAGGCTGTGGCGGGCTTTTCGACCTGGCCCTCGTCATTCCACGTCAGCTCGCCTGTCAGGCCCTCGATCTTGATCTTGCGCATGGCCTTGGCAAGGTCGCCGGCAATGTCGGCACCGTCGGCCGAAATGTCAATCCCCGCCCTATCGATGGCCTCGGCGATGGCGTGGACGCAATCGTAAGCGTCGGCGGCAAACTGGTTGGGCGTCTCGTCGTAGGCATCCTTATAGGCCTTGACGAAGTCGGCATTCTTCTCATCGTCAGCCGAAAACGGGGTCATGAGCAGTACGCCCTCGGCAAGAGAGGTATCGAAGCCTTCCACAGAAAGCAGGCCGTCCATGCCGTCGGTACCCATGAGGGTCATATCGTAGCCCATGTCCTTGGCGTTCTTGAGCAAAACGGACGCCGGCGTGTAGTAGATCGGCGCAAAGATGAGCGTGGCGCCGGCCTCCTTGGCCTTGGTGAGCTGGTTGGTAAAGCTCGTGGAAGAGTCGTCCTTAAAGGTCTCGGTATCGACGATGTCGAGCTTGGACGCCTTGGCCTGCTCGGCAAAAGCGTCGGCAACGCCCGAGCTATACGTATCGCCGGAGTTGTAGAACAGGGCGATCTTGGCATCCGCGTACTTCTCGGCCAAAAACTTTGCGGCGCTGGCGCCCATGGTGGGATCGGTGAAGCAAACCTGGAAAACCGTGGTCTTGTCCTTGGTGACGTCGAGAGACGAGGCCGAGGGCGTGACCATGAGCATATCGTCGGCGATCTCGCCCGAGACGGCGACGGCGGCACCGGTGGTAACGGGGCCGACGAGCGCCTGCATGCCCCAGTCGCACAAGGTATTGAAGGCGTTGATGGCCTTCTCGCCGTCAGCGACGTCATCCTCGGACTTAAGCGAGAGTTTGAGGTCCTTGGTCGAGAAATCCTTGGCGGCGAGCTTGGCACCCTTCTCGGCCGAAACGCCATAGGTTGCCGCGGCGCCGGTCAGAGGGCCGATGACACCGATCTTGAAGGTCTTGCCGTCATCGGCGGAGCCGCCGTCCGAGCCACCCGACGAGCAACCAGCGAGTGCCGCGGTGCTACCGAGCGCCGCAGCGCCAGCCAAGAAACTCCTGCGGTTAAGTACGTTGTTGATGCTAAACATGGTGTCCCCCTTTTCGCTGGCCGCGGTGCGGCCGTCTTGCGGTACAGGGCAAACCTTATGGTGCAAACGTTGACAGTTTGTTACGGAAGTTCGTTTGTAGCGAGCGTGTTTCCAATGTTTCCGCAGCGTTTCGGGGGTGGCGTTTTGTGCTGCTCCCGCTGCCAGGCAAGCACGCGCCCGCACTTCACGCTAGAATGCACTCAACCTTTAAGCGGTTAATCCATCCATAAGATGCACGAAGGAGCTATCTATGAGCGAACCCCTGCGCACCGTGAACGTCGGCCTCATCGGTCTGGGAACCGTCGGCGGCGGCGTGGCCCGTCTGATCAAGAGCCACCACGATGAGTACCTGGCCGCCTACGGCATCGACCTTAAGCTGACCCGCGCCTGCGCGCTTGCCTGGGAGCAGGCCGAAGCCGCCGGTATTGAGCGCGAGGCCTTTACGAGCGACTGGCACGACGTCGTCACCGACCCCGCCGTCGATATCGTCGTCGAGCTCATCGGCGGCGAGCACCCCGCGACCCAAATCTTCACCACCGCCTTCGAGAATGGCAAGCACGTCGTCTCTGCCAACAAGGCCCTGCTGGGCCGTCATGTCGAGACGCTCGCCGAGAAGGCGCGCGCGTGCGGCGTGCAGATTAAGTGCGAGGCCAGCTGCGGCGGCGGCATCCCCATCGTGAGCACGCTCGAGCACGACCTGGTGGGCAACAAGATCCTGACCATCGCCGGCATTCTCAACGGCACCACCAACTATATCCTGTCGCGCATGGACGCCGAGGGCGCCGATTACGCCGACGTGCTCGCCGACGCCCAGGCCAAGGGCTACGCCGAGGCCGACCCGTCCGCCGACGTCGACGGCTTCGACGCCGCCAGCAAGACGGCGATTCTCGCCTCCATCGGCTTTGGCACCCGCGTGACCACCGATGATGTGTACCAGCAGGGTATCCGTACCATCGGCGCCGAGGACATCGCCCAGGCCCGCGAGCTCGGCTACACCATCAAGCTGCTCGGCATCGCCCGCAATACCGACGCCGGCGTCGACGTCCGCGTGCATCCCACGCTGATCCCCGCCGACCACATGCTTGCCAAGGTCAACGGCGCCATGAACGCCGTCTACGTGGTAGGCGACGCCGTGGGCGAGACCATGTTCTACGGTGCCGGCGCAGGCTCCTTCCCCACCGCGAGCGCCGTCGTGGGCGATATCCTGTCGCTCTCCGAGCAGATCAGCCGCGGCGTGGCTCCGCTGCCCGAGATTGAGCCCTATGGCCACAACCTCGCCTTTAAGCCCATGAACGAACTCCAGACCAAGTACTATGTGCGCCTGAAGGTCGCCGACCGCGTGGGCGCCCTGTCCGAGACGGTCGATATCTTTGCCAAGCACAACATCTCGATCTCGCTCATCAACCAGGTCGAGGACGGCAAATCGGGCGTCAGCGATGCCTGCTCGGTCATCTTCCTGACGCACCGCGCGCTCGAGAAGGACGTCCAGGCTGCCGCCGCCGAGCTTGCCAGCGTCGACTGCGTAGCCGAGGTCGCCAACGTCCTGCGCATCGAGGACGTCGAGGCCTGGACCGAAGGCGTCATGGCCAACTAGTCCACTACTTCGAACCTCAACGAGGCCCAACGCAAAAGGCGCGCTGTCTGCATCAACCGCAGGCAGCGCGCCTTGTTCTGCTTGCAGGGGAAGCTGCGTCCCGGTATTTCAGCTCAGAACGGGGCGCAGTTTCCCTCAGGGCCTTCTTTCGGAAACTATGTCCCATTCTGGGCGCGCATTCTGGGACACGCTTTCCGCAACGGGCTTCTCGCGGAAAGCGCATCCCACTCTGGACGCCAATTCCGGGATGCATTTTCCGCGGCGGTGTCGGCTACTTGCCGTCGTCGTCCTCGGCTTCTTCTCTTGCTGTCTCTTATACACATCTCCGAGCCCACGAGAC
>URBB01000143.1 GCA_900545835.1 uncultured Collinsella sp.
ACGAGATAGGCTCCGGTCTCGTGGGCTCGGAGATGTGTATAAGAGACAGTCTTCTTGCCGGTCTCGTAGACGTTCTTGCCGTCCTCGAGGTAGCCCTCCTGGCTAAAGTGCATGATCTCGATCTTCTCGGTTTCCTTCATGGCTTTTCCTTTCTGTCCTGCACGCAACTCTATACATCGCGTTTCTTTTCGATACCAATTATAGACATACACCTAACATGTTTTTAATACCACTTATCAATCTGTTCCAATCCTCGGTGAACGGTCGAAATTCTCTGGTGAGTGGTATTAAATTAGAATTGAATGTATAGCTAACGCCTCTGGCGCCTCCCTTGTGTGACAAAGAACAGCGTTCCTACCAGCGCAATAATGGTCGATGCCCCAAACAGCACCGCCTGGACGCCCAAAGCCTCCGCCAAAAACGGAGCCGCCAGCAGCGGCAGCACGCCGGCGCTCATCAGGCCAAAACGCACAAAGCCGGTAATGCGCCCCAGGTATTTGATGTCAGCGCGCTCCTGAATCAAGATCATCTGCAGCGGTTCCAGGAATCCCCAGGCCAGACCGTTAATCGCCTGACCGATAATCGCGACCCCCAGCATATCGGTGCCCACGTACACCATGGACCCAATGCCCACGGCCATGAGCGCGCCGAGCAGCAATCGCAGGTTGACATGGCGGGCAGAAAGCTTGGTCAGGATGAACGCGCCCACCGAGGAAGTGAGGCCCACGACCGAGGACAGCCAGCCCAGCCAGACGATATCCACGTTGAGCACATCGCGATAGAACAACGACTCCAGCGAATCGAACGCGCCAAACGCAAAGAAACCCAAAAAGCCCGAGATAAAGATGAGGCGCAGGTCGTGGTCGCGAAACGTAAGTCGCGCGCCCTCGGCCATGCCGCCCAGAATACCGCCCTTCGGCTTCCCCCCTTTTGCGGGAGCAACACACTCGTGACAGCCCAAGGAGAGCATGGCCGCCATGCCCATCATGCCAGCCATGAGCAGGTAAACAGACTGCGTGGCAAAACAACTCACGATGGCGCCGCCGAGCAGCGGGCCGGCGGTATAGGCGATATTGCTATAGAAGACCATGAGGCCGTTCACGCGGGTACGGCCCTCGGTGGTCGACTCCAGGTATCCCGGAAACGCATGCGTGCAGGTGTTGATAAAGCCGCCCGCAAGCCCCAAGACGCACGCAGCAAACACAAGCCCGGGGACAGACAACGGCGCCAACCCCACGCCAAGCGATAGCACCGCCGTAATCACGCACGTCACAAACGACGTCCGGCGCGGACCAAAACGGTCGATGACCGAGCCCGACACCATATTGCCCACCGACGTCATAAGATTGCGTACGAGCGTAATGGCAGCAACCAAAAACGCCGTGCCAGCCAGATCATACGTCGCCGCGCCGATAAGCCCTAAAAAGTACACCGCGTTGTTGGCGCACCATTGCAGGGACTCAATAAGAATCAGCCTGACTTCTGCCGGCGTCAGGCGCATTGCTTCGCGATCCTTCGCGAACATACGAACTCCCTCTATACAAGTAAGGGGATGGAGGGTATAGGCCCGCTCCATCCCCTTACCAGGTTGCAATGACAGTCTATGCAGCCGGGCCCTTACGCCAGCACGCCGAAGAACGCGCCGATGATGCCCACGACCATGGTGGCCACGATCAGCACCATGGGGTTGATCTTCTTGGACAGCAGCCAGTAGTACAGCCAGAAGGCGATCATGCCGAGCATGCCGGGCATGATGCCGTCCAGGATGTCCTGGAGGGTCTGGGCGTCGTCGCCCGAGCCGATGGCCACCGGGATGCTGGCCCAGAACATGTCCTTGCACATGGCGCCCACGACCATGACGCCCACGATGCCCACGCAGGTCATGATCTTCTGCATGAGGCCGGTCCTCTGGGCCTCGTCCAGGAAGCCCACGCCCAGCTCGTAGCCCTTGACGGCGCCCCAGATGCGCAGCGCGAAGCCGGGGACGTTGTAGATGAGCAGGAAGGCGATGGGGCCGAAGGGGTTGCCGGCCTGGCACAGGCTGATGCCCACCGCGGCGGCGACCACGCGCAGCGTCGACAGGAAGATGGAGTCGCCGATGCCGGACAGCGGGCCCATGAGGGCGGCCTTGACGTCGTTGACGCTCTCGGGCTCGATCTCGCCGCGGGCGACCTTCTCCTCCATGGCCATCGCGATGCCGCCGACGAACGGGGCGAACTGGACGGTGATGTTGAAGAACGCGCAGTGGCGGTGCAGGGCCTCGGCGTAGTCGTCGGGGCGGCCGGCGTAGATCTTCTTGAGCATGTTGGCGACCATCAGGCAGAAGGCGATGTTCATCTGCTTGTAGTAGGTCCAGGAGAACTCCATGCCCAGGGCGCCGACGTTGACGGCGCTCTTGACGAGGTCGGAGCGCGTGATCTTGTTCTCGGGACTAGAAGTCATCGTCCTCATCCCCTTCCGCGGAGAGCTGGGGCTGGGCTCCGCCCAGGCCGAGCAGGTCGAACTTGTCGATGCCGATGATGATGGCGATCAGGGCGACGCCCAGGACGGGCACGTTGGCGTAGGAGCACAGCAGGAAGCCCAGGAAGTAGAAGGGCACGAGCTGCTTGGTGAGCACCAGGCGGCCGAGCATGGCGAAGCCCATGGCCGGCAGGATGTTGGCGGCAACGCCAAAGCCAGCAAGGACAAAGGGCGGGATGAAGCCGAGCATGCCCTGGATGGCGTCAGCACCCAGATAGAACGACAGCGAGCACAGCAGGAACGCCATGATGATACCGGTCAAACCGATCAGGAAGTGCATCGCATAGACACCCTTAAGGTTGCCCTGGCCGGAGAAGACATCAGCGCGGTCAACCAGAATCGGCAGGGCGGCGTTGAGGATGTTCTTGATGGCAAGGCACAGCGTGGCGATGGGCATAGCGAGCGCGATGGCTGCCTCGGTGCTCTGGCCCAACTGGATAGCGAAGGCGCAGGCGAGCACGCCGCCGATCGTCTCATCAGGCGGCAAGTAGGCGCCGATGGAGATCGAGCCCATGAACAGAAGCTCCAGGCTGGCGCCGATCGCGAGGCCGGACTGCAGGTCCCCCAGCACCAGGCCCACGAGCGGGCACAGGACGATGGGGCGGAACGCATAGAGCGTACCGAGCTGGCAGTCGAACTTACCAAATGCGGCGATAAGTCCGATGAGGATTGCTTGGGTAAGCATATATCCCCCTTTCCTAATAGGACACTACGAAGAGCTCAGACTCTTCGAAATTGAACGCCTAGAGCACGCTTGCGCAGTCAACCTTGGGGTCATCGGCCAGAGGACGGATCTCGACCTCGACGCCGTTGTTCAGCATCTCACGCACATCGGCCTCCTCGGCTGCAGTCAGGAAGATCTGACGAGAGACCTGACGAGCATCGGGGCGCTTCTCGTCCTTGGGCTTGGTGTTGCCCAGGTTGACCGACTTGATCTGCGGGCAGCCTTCAACAAGCTGCTTTGCCTCAGCGATGGTGGCGACACAGATAATCATCTTGTATTTGTCAGTCACACCCGAGTTAATGGCCTCGATGGCATTCGCCATATCCTTGATGACGAGCTTGCAGCCGGCAGGCTTGCCCATCTTGAGCGTCGTCTTCCACACCGGGTCGTTGGCGACCTTATCGCCCACGCAGAAAATGCAGTTGGAGCCAAGGCCCTGGACCCAAGAGACCGCGACCTGGCCATGAAGCAGGCGATGGTCGACGCGAAGTAGCTGAATCATAATGTGACCCCCCAAAGGTCTTGTGCCGTCTTACGGCGTGTCAGTAGGTGCTGCGGATTAGAACTCTTCTTCCTCTTCGTCATCGACCAAAAGATCGTTGACAAACTTCACGCGCGTATCGTCCGCAGCGACGATGGCGCGAATCGTCTCCTCAACCGGCGCCGACTCGTCAGAGAACAGCAGCTGGATAAGCAGAGGAAGGTTCATGTTGGTAACGAGGTACGTGCGGGGACGCGTCTGGACGATCTTGGTGAACTCGTTGTTGACGCTGCCGCCAAAGAGGTCGGTGCAGACA
>URBB01000144.1 GCA_900545835.1 uncultured Collinsella sp.
TCGCCTGGACCCCCAGCCTCAGCACCCTCCAATAAGTTGCGGTGAAATACGGACTAAAATCGCCCTTTCGGGCACCAAACAGTCCCTATTCCACCGCAACTCACCATCTGTATCGGCATCCAAAAGAAACGAGCCCGCATCTCAAAGGGATGCGAGCTCGCAAGCAATCACATGGTAGGGGCGGTGGGACGTCTGCGTATTTGCTGCGCAAATCCGCACCGGCTTCGGTCGCCTGCTGGCGCCCTCGCCGGCTCGCTATGGACGCTGTGCGTCCGCTTGACGCTCGCCCCCTCGCGGGTTCGAGCCCCACCGGCGTCCAAAAGAAACAAGCCCGCATCCCCAGGGGCACGGGCCCGTAAAAGCCAAATGGTAGGGGCGGTGGGACTCGAACCCACAATCCTTGCGGCGAGAGATTTTAAGTCTCCTGCGTATGCCAATTCCGCCACGCCCCCGTGAGACTAGAAGTCTAGCACAAGCCGTCCGTTACGCGTTGACGGCCATCGAGTGTTGGCCCGACTTCTCCAGGAACTCTTGGAACTTTGCCTCGTCGCCCTTGTTTTGATACTGCAGGGCCAGCAGGTACTCCAGTCGGCAGCGCTTGACCGGGTCGTCGCCGGCCTCCTTGAGCATGCGCTCCAGCTCGGGAATGTCGTTGTGGCGCTTGAGGATCATCGTGTCGTACATCAGTTGGCATTCGTGTGCGACCGCCTCGGCCTGACCGCCCTCAAAGCCCTTGATCTCGTGCAAAAGTTCCTTAGACTTTTTGCGGTCCTCCTGGCCAACGTAGTAGTTAAAGGCTTTGATCACCAGGTCGACGCGCTGCATCTTGGGGAGGTTGAGTCCCAGCAGCAGGTCGAACATCTCGCTGGCACGCTCGTGGTCCTCGCGCAGCAGATAGGAGTTCAGACGCAGGTAGTCGCGGTTGTAGCGCGGGTACAGCATGCTGGTGAGCTTGCTGTCGAGCAAGCGATCGAACTCGTCCCACTGCTTGGCAGCCATAAGCTGCTGCAGGCGCTTGAACGTTGTGCGTTTTTTGACGCTAAAGAACACCGACACGGCGATGCAGATGATAACGACGGCGGTCCAGAGTGTGCGGGAATCGGGCATATTGGGATCCTTAGTCGCTCATAAAGCGAGCGGTATGACAACACGTACTAGATGTATTATACGCAGCGCGCAAGCAAACTGGCATAAAAGCTCATCGAGGCTGAGTGCCATCGCTCGCTGCGGTACACTTACCTAAAGTAAACCATGAAGGGAGACATTACCTATGAAGAAGATCGTTTTGGCTTGCGGTGCTGGCGCTGCTACTTCCACGCTTGTTGCCCAGAAGGTCGCCACCATGCTCGACGCCAATGGTTATGCCGGCAAGTATGAGATCGTGCAGTGTGCCATCTCCGAGGCCAAGGACTACTGCGACGAGGGCGCCGACCTGCTGATCGCCACCACCGTTGCCCCCGAGGGCCTCACCTGCCCGTACGTGAGCGGCGTGCCCTTCATGACCGGCATGAACCGCGTCGCTGCCGAGAAGGCCGTCCTCGACGTTATGGCTCAGTAGGCGCTGGCTGCATGAGTGAGCAGAACGCCAACCCGGTAGAGCTCTTTGGTATGCGCGTTGCCCATGTGGGCATTAACGCCACCGACCCGGCAGACGCCCTGGAGATCGCGGAGCTGTTCTCGACGATGATGGGCCTGCCCGTCATCGAGACCCCGGTTTCGTACTTTAACGATTCGCTGGTCGAGATCATGAAGCAGAACGGTCGTGGCGCCAAGGGCCACATCGGCTTTGCCGTCAACGACATCGATGCGGCGGAGAAGTGGTTTGCCGAGCGCGGGCTCGAGGTCAACGAGGAGTCGCGCGTGCTGCTGCCCGACGGCGGCACCAAGCTCGTGTACTTTAAGCGCGAGTTCGCCGGCTTCGCCGTGCACCTGTGCCGCGAGTAGCGTAGAAGCTGCCATAGCTAACGAAAAATGGGGTAAGGCTACGTGGCCTTACCCCATTTTAATGCCGAGAGGGTGACTGACGGGCTGCCGTAAAACGAAGGTGAATGGTTTCCCATGAAGTGAACGAGTGAAATCGGACCTCTGGAGCATCGACACTTTGGAGGCACCGTTTCCTGCGGTTTCGTAAGGTTTTTCCTGCAGTTTTGGCGTCAAAAAGTGTGGATGCTTCGGGGGTCCAAAATAGGTCGTTCACTTCGCGGAAAAGCATTCACCTTCGATTCGTGAGAGACGCCCCTACCGCGGCAGGCGAATCGTAAAGCGGCTGCCGACGCCCTCGACTGAGGTCACGCCAATGACACCACCATGGCTATCGACGATCCACTTGGCAATGGCAAGCCCCAGACCCGAGCCCTGCGCGCCGGCATCGCGTGCGTTGTCGGCGCGGTAGAACCGTTCAAACGCGTGAGCTGCGGATTCCTGGTTCATGCCGATACCCTCGTCCTCAACACTTATGTCGATCGTGCCTGCGCCCGCATCCGGCGCTACGCCAAACGAGATGGGCGTGCCCGCGTCCGAATACTTGGCGGCGTTTTGCACGATCACGCGCAGAGCCTGCTTCACGAGCGCCACGTCAACGGGCGCGTCGCAGCGCGGGTCGCTGACAAGCGCAGCGTCGTACGCCAGTCGATACGTGTGCGCGGCATCGATCATCTGTGACTCCTCGCATACCTCGCCGACCAGCGCGGCCAGGTTGGTATTCGCACGCCGCAGGACCGTGCGTCCGGCGTCGCCGCGCGCCAAAAACAGCAGCTGCTCCACGAGCTCCTGCATATGCTCGCTTTCGGCCTTGAGGGACGCGATGGATTCCGCCAGCACGTCCGGGTCATCTTTGCCCCAGCGGTCGAGCATGTTTACGTAACCCTGAATCACCGCGATGGGCGTTCGTAGCTCGTGGCTTGCATCGTTGACAAAGCGCATCTGCTGCAGCTTTGCCTCTTGCATCTGGCGCAGCAGGCGGTTGAGCGCGACCTCGATGCTTGCCAGGTCGGCGTCGCCGGTGGTGACGCTCGGCGAGTCGACGCTTGCGCGCTCGATGGCCTGCTCCAGCGTTTCCATCTTGCCGCCGGAGAGCTGCATGCGGCCGAGTTCGTCCACGCGCAGGGCCAGATCGTTGAGCGGCGCCATGGTGCGGCGCACGCGGCGGGCGCCGCCGAGCATGTTGAGCACGCTGATGACCTGCCAACCCACAACGACAAGGTAGAGAGGCCATAGCGTGACGAGGTCCTGCGCGAGGGGGAAAGTCTTGGTGGTACGCGCAAGCTCGACGGTATAGGTGAGCGTTATCAGGTCCCAGCCGCGCGCGGGCGTCAGCGACATGCCGCGAACGGTGGCGCTGGGGATCCATCCTGCGGTAAACGCGCCGTTGGGCAGCGTCTGGTTGTATCCATAGACGAGGATCGCCGCCGCAATAACCAACAGTAACAGATCGAGCCAGATGTGGCTCATCAAGCGGCGCCACATATAGCTCCAGTTGATGGCGCGGGCGATGGAGGTGACGCGCTTGACCTCGGCGTTACGCACGGCAGACATAGCCCACCCCGCGCACGGTCTGGATGATGCGGGCGCCGCCGGCGTCCTCGATCTTGGCGCGCAGGTGCGCGATGTGCACGTCGACGTTGTTGGTGTCGCCTACGTAGTCGTAGCCCAGCGCCTCGTGCGCGATGCGCTCGCGCGTGAGTACGGTCTCGGCATGCGCCATAAGCAGGGCGAGGACATCGAACTCGCGGGCCGTGAGCGCGATGGGCGAGCCGCCGACCGTGACTTCGCGGCGGTCGGGGTCGAGCGCAACCGAGTCAACGGTAAGCGCGGCGTGGGAGGGCGTGGCAGCGGTCTGGGCCGTGTCGGTTGCCGGGGGCATTGTGGCGATACCGGCGCCCGCGCCGCCTGCCGCGCCCGCCCCAGTACCGGCGCCTCCAATGCCCGAAGCCGCCCGCACGGCCTCCGAGCGCTTCAGCGCCACGCGGATCCGTGCGAACAGCTCCTCAATCGCAAATGGCTTGGTCCTGTCTCTTATACACATCTGACGCTG
>URBB01000145.1 GCA_900545835.1 uncultured Collinsella sp.
GTGTATAAGAGACAGTCGTTAGTCCTCGTCATGCGTATCCTCCGCAGTGTCGCCGGTGGCTAGGATTTCCTCGCCGCCGACCGCCTCGACATCATCAATATCGGTATCGAGCAGTTCGCGCTCTTCGTCCAGGTCCTCGGCCTGCTCCTCGAGCGTGGACTGAATACTGCGGCCGCTCAGGCGCTCGCGGATAAACTGGCGCGACTGCTCGTCGGGGGCAAACTGCTCTAGGTCGGGCAGGTCTCGGGTGGAGCGCAGGCCGAATTTTTCCAAGAAGGCGTTGGTCGTGCCGTAGATGATGGCCTGACCGCGCTGGGGGTCGCGGCCGAGCTCTCGCACCAGACCCTTGTCCACAAGCGACGCGATGACGCCGTCGGAATTGACGCCGCGGATGCCCTTGACCACCTCGCGCGTCACGGGCTGGTGGTATGCGATGACGGCCAGGGTTTCGAGCGCCGCCTGCGACAGCTTTTGCGTGTCCCAGCTCAGCACGTAGGCCTCGACCACGTCGTGGTATGCGGGGTGCGTAAACAGGCGCCAGCCGCCGGCGACCTCGCGCAGCTGAAAGCCGCGGTTGGCCTCCTCGTACTCAACCTTGAGCTCGGCGAGCAGCGACGCGCACTCACCGGGGGCGATATCCAGTGCGCCGGCCAGCGCGGGCGCACTCACCGGGTCGCTCGACACCAGCAGCAGCGCCTCGAGGGCGCCTTTGAGGCTGTTTGCCTCCAGCGTGGAAAGGGTTGACATGGTTGCGGCTCCTATTCGGTGAGCTCGGGGCCCTCGCCGGGCACATAGGCCTCGGCGCCCTCGACGCGGTTGATTTGAATGGTTCCAAAGATCTCGTCCTGGCTCAGCGTGAGCGAGCCGCGCTTGGCGAGCTCAAGCATGGCAAGGAAGGTGACGACGAGCTGCTCGGTGGTGGCATCGCCGTCCAGCAGCTCGCGGAAAGTGCAGGTTTGGTGCGCCATGGTAAAGCGGTCGACTGAGGCCACGGTCAGGTCGAGCGGCACGCGATGCGGAGCTACGTGCTCGGCCTCCAGCAGGAAGGTCTGTCGCTTGCCGTCCAGGTCGGCGCAGATGACGGCGAGGCCGCGCAGGGTAATGCCGGCCAGATAGTCGGGCATGAGCCCCAGGAACTCGGGATCGGGGCCGGCCACACGCGGGTGCATGCGGCTTTCGGCCTGCATGCGGGCACCGAGGGCCGCAGCCGCGCCTTTAAACTGTTTGTAGGCAATCAGGCGCTGGATCAGGACCTCGCGCAGGGCGTCGCCGTCGAGCGCGCTGAACTCCTCGAGGTCTTCGTCGAACTCGTCATCGTCGTCATCGACTTTGCGCGGGGCCTCCTGCGGCACCAGAGAAGCAGCCTTGATGTCCAAAAGGGTTGCCGCGACCAGCAAAAAGTCGCTTGCTACGTCCAGGTCCAGCGCCTCGATGCGCTCGGCCTCGGCAAGGTACTGCTCGGCCACCTCGCTGATCGAGATGGCACCGATATCTACTTTTTGGCGGGTTACCAGCTGCAGCAGCAGGTCGAACGGTCCGCTGTAGACCTGCGTCGACACGCGATACGACATCTTCGACCTCCTTTGACGGCGCCTTCGCGGCGCGGTTTGGGTGCATGCTGCGACCGTTTTGCACGGTCGACCTGTAAGTTTACCTTAGATGCCGGCGATTGCGAAGTTGAGCAGCTGCTCAGCAAGCGGATACACGGTAACGTCGAAATAGCGGCCGATCACGTCGATGCCGGTCCACATGGGCAGCAGGTACAGCACTAGGATGAGGATGGGCATAGCGTATTGCTGCAGACGATAATAGTTGTTGAGAGCCTTGCCTTTAAGGAACGGCACAATGATCGACGAGCCATCGAGCGGCGGAATCGGGATGAGGTTAAAGAACGCGAGCGACAGATTGACCACGATAAACGTGGCGCCGAAGTTCATGATTTGGGACGCCACGGCAAAGGACATGCTGGTGTAGAGGTTGCCGTACGTTGCGTGCATGAGGGCGGCCGCGAGGCATGCGAGTGCAATGTTCGATGCGGGGCCGGCCACGCTCACCAGGACCTCGTCGCGCTTTGGGTGCTTGAGGTTGTTGAGGTAGACGGGCACGGGCTTGGCAAAGGCGAACACTGGGCCACCGGCTGCGAGCATGAGCAGCGGCAGGATGATGGTGCCAAACGGGTCGATATGGTTGAGCGGGTTGAGCGAGACGCGGCCGCGCGAGCGAGCCGTTTTGTCGCCGAGCGCCCAGGCTGCGGCGGCGTGCGCGCTCTCGTGGATCACGATGCCAACGATGACGGCAACGGCGCTGGCAAGCAGGTTCATGAGGTAGCTGCTGGACATGGCACTCCCCTAGCGGACGCGGCGCGAGGCGCGCGTGAGCAGGTAGTCAGCCACAAACAGGATGACGGCCACGATGGCGTAATCCAAGCGGAACACGCCGCCAAAGGGCGAGGTGATGACGCCGTAGCCGGCGATGGCGCTCGGCAGCGCGCGCGAAAGCTCAACGACAAAGCCCACGATCTGCAGCTTGGCGGTGAGGCCGCTAAAGCACAGCAGCACGGTCATCGCGCTCATAAAGATGCCGCAGATGCGACAAGCGATGGCGATGATGCTCATCGCCACGGCAGCGGCCTTACGAGAGTTCACGCGCGGTCTCCTCTTCGATCTGGGTGGAAAGCTCCAGCCATTCGTCCTCGAGCTTGGGCAGCTCTTGCTTAAGGCCGTTATATTCCCCCAGCGCGGCGTTGAACTTGTCCTGATCGGCATAAAGCTCTTCGCTTGCCATCAATTCCATAAGCTCGTCATAGCGGGCGCGCTTTTTGTCGAGCTCCGCCTCGATCTTCTTGAGCTGGTTGCGCACGCCCTTGAGCTTTTTGTTGAGCGCGGCGCGGGCCTGGGCCTCGGCGCGCTTTTGCTCCTTGGTCTTTTTGCCCTCGGCAGGCTTAGGCGCCGCGGCGGGGGTGTCGGCCTGGGCGGCGCTGGCTTTGGTAGACTTGGCCGCGGCAGGCGCGCTATCCCCTGCCGCCTCGGCGGCGGCGCGGGCTGCGAGGTCCTCGCGCTTGTAGAGGTAGTAGTCGTAGTCTCCGTCGTAGACCGTGACCTTGCCATCGCGGATGTCAATAATGCGGTTGGCCACAGCGCGTACCAGGTGCTCGTCGTGGCTGATCAGCACGATGGTGGCGGGGAAGTTCTGCAGGGCGTTCTCGAGCATGTCCACCGAGTCGATGTCAAGGTGGTTGGTGGGCTCGTCCAGGCACAGGAGCGCCTCGGGGGCCACGAGCATTTTGGCGAGCGCCAGGCGCGCCTTTTCGCCTCCGGAGAGGACGCGGACCTGCTTTTCGATTGCGTCGTTGTCGCTAAACAGGAAGGCGCCCAGCAGGCTGCGCTGCTGCGGCACGGTCCACTTGGGCGTGACGGTGTCGATCTCTTGCAGGACGGTGTTGGACTCGGTCATGCCCTCGAGTGCGTGCTGGGCGTAGTAGGCCACGCCCACGTTGGTGCCCAGGTCCCGGGTGCCGGTGGTGGGCGGCTCCAGGCCGGCGAGGATCTTCATGAGGGTAGACTTGCCGGCGCCGTTGGGGCCGACGAGCGCCACATGCTCGCCGCGGTAGAGCTTGAGGTCGATGTCGCTGTAGATGTGCTTTTTGCCGTAGGACTTGGAGACGCCCTCCAGGCCCACGACCATGTCGCCGGAGCGCGGCGGATCGGGGAACTTAAAGTCGATGTGCTTGTGGCCCTCGGGCAGGATGACGAGCTCCTTTTTGATCTGCTCGATCTTGCGGATGCGCTCCTGCGCCTGGGCGGCCTTGGTGGGCTTGTAGCGGAACTTGTCGACGAAGACCTGCATGTGGGCGATGTCGCGCTCCTGAGCGGCACGCTTGGCGCGCATCTGCTCCAGGTTGTCCTCACGCTGCTTGAGGTAGCTGCTGTAGTTGCCGTTGTAGGTGGTCACGCGACGGTTTTCGAGTGCGGCGACGTGGTCGACGCAGGCG
>URBB01000146.1 GCA_900545835.1 uncultured Collinsella sp.
CTCGCGAGCGCAGGGCAGCGCGATGTCGCAGGGCAGCTGCCACACGCCGCGACCGTCGCCCTCGTGCCACACGGCGTTGGGCTTCTCGTCAACGTACATAGCGAGCGTGACGCCCTTGTCGTGGCCGGAGCGCTTCTTGTTGTAGACATGCTCGAGCACGGTGTAGTCGATGCCATCGGGATCCTCGACCCAGCCGTGGGTGTCGGAGCAGGCCAGCACCTTGCCGCCGAGCTGGGCGACCTTCTGGACCGCGTAGATGGCGACGTTACCGGAGCCGTGAACGACAACGTTCTTGCCCTCGAAGGAGTCTCCGCGGCTCTTGAGGTACTCGTCCACAAAGTAGGCCAGACCGTAACCGGTGGCCTCGGTACGGGCGAGCGAGCCGCCAAAGGAGAGGCCCTTACCGGTGAGGACGCCGGTCCACTCGTTGGTCAGGCGCTTGTACTGACCGAACAAGTAGGCAACCTCGCGGCCGCCAACGCCCAGGTCGCCGGCGGGAACGTCGGTGTTGGGGCCAATGTGGCGATAGAGCTCGGTCATGAAGGACTGGCAGAAGTGCATGATCTCGTTGTTGGACTTGCCCTTGGGGTCAAAGTCGGAGCCGCCCTTGCCGCCGCCCATGGGAAGGGTGGTCAGGCTGTTCTTGAGGATCTGCTCCAGGCCCAGGAACTTGAGCATACCCAGGGTGACCGTCGGGTTAAAGCGCAGGCCGCCCTTGTAGGGTCCAATGGCAGAGTTGAACTCGACACGGTAACCGCGGTTGACCTGAACCTTGCCCTGATCGTCGACCCAGGGAACACGGAACATAACGATGCGCTCGGGCTCGACGAGGCGCTCCAGCAGGGCAGCCTCCTCGTACTCGGGGTGGGCGTCGAGCGCCGGCTGGATGGTGCCGAGAATCTCGGTCGCGGCCTGGATGAACTCAGGCTGCTCGGGATAGCGGGCCTTGAGCTCTTCGAGAACTTTCTGCGTGTAGCTCATGCTTCCTCCAATGATGGGAAACGAAAAATGTCGGTCGCGGCACCCTATGCACCGCGAACTTTATCGAGTATGGATAATATCGCACTGTTGCAGCAAAGTTTCGCATAAGCCGACGAGCAGATGTTTCGTTTTGATTACGATGCAGGTAGACGCGTTTTTGAGCACCTGACGTGCAAAACCTGTGTTTCAAACCTGTTTCGTCCACGTGTTCCAAACCACAACAAAGGTGCCTGTCCCCAATGTGGTGGTGTGGTGGTTAGAGGACGAGCTGATGGTAGTCGGCGGGGGTTATGCGGCCCTCGGTGGCAGCGCGGAAGGCAGCGAGCGCATCGCCCGAGAACGGCATGGCCCAGCACAGGCCGCAACCTGCGGTAATGGAGCCGGGCAATGGCATGATGCGCCCGGGCACGCCGGCATCCAGGCACAGCTGTTCGCATTCCATCACATCGAAGGTGCTGTCAAACGACACGATGATCTTGCGCTCATGTTCGAGGGCATCACCGGACGGGCCTTCGCGGTGCGCCTCACGATACGCCGCGGCGGCCGCTTCCTCTTCCGCAGTATGTCCACAGCCACCGCAACCGCAGGTACAGGGTTCGGACCCGTCGCAAGTGCAAGGTTCTCCCGTGTCGGGACAAATATCGTGAGACATGGCGACTCCAATCGTCTAGGCAAGTAACTCGGCGGCCGCAAACTCCTCGGGCGTATTGACGTTCTCGAAGCAGAGCGTCGAGCCCGCGGCCTCAACGATTTGCGGCTCATCCATATAACCAGCCTGAACGCGATTGATCAGGCAGCGAATACGCTGGCGGTCGCAGGCGAGCAGCTCTTGGGCAACCGGCGCACACGCGTCACGGCGCCAGACGGCGCAAAGCGGCTCAATCCCCCGCTCCTCGCGCGGCACGCACACGTCGAGCGCCTCGGCCTCGGCACGATCGGCAAGCGCGCCGATAAGTTCCGGCGAGACAAACGGCATATCGCAGGCGACAATCGCCACGAGCGGCAATCGGGCCGCAACCAACGAGCTCGCGATGCCGCGCATGGCACCCGCCGGTCCTTCAAGGTCCGCCACCACACGCGGCACCAGGCCGCCAAACGCGTGCTCCTCAAGATAGGCAAGCTCGCTGGGACGCGAAGTCGTCACGACCAGCTCGCCGGCAACCTGAGCCAGGCGGCACAGTACGCGTTCGATCAAGGGCTCGCCGCAAAACAACATCCGTGCCTTGTCACGGCCCATGCGCGAGGACAGCCCGCCCGCCTGGACAACACAAGAAAGATCGGCACGTCTTACGGTAGTCATACGGCAAAACACCTCCATCGGAACGTTCAAAGCCCAACGCACGGGACCAATTGCCGTAGGCGACAAGGCAGACAACACGGCAAACCCATGCAAAAACAAAACAGCGCCTTTGCGGCACGCAGTAAGACCGCGAGCACAAAAGCGCTGGTAGCGTATGGCGGGAACGTATGTGAATCGAACACATCCAAGACGTTTTGCACGCCTCGCAACGGTTTTGAGGACCGCGGAGCCCACCGGAGCCCATCCGTTCCCAAGTGCGGCGGTATTTTACCAAACTGAAACGGCTCCATCCCAAAAAGACGAACAAGAAGTTGCGGTGGAATAGTTCCTGTATTTGCTGCCAAAGCCTCCAAATAGGAACTATTTCACCGCAACTGAGGAGGCGGGAGCGAGTGACCGGCCTAGCGCAGGGACCTCAAGCCGCCGGCGTCCTTGTCGAGCACCGTAAAGCGCAAGGCATCCAGGTGCTCCAAGATGCTGATGGCGCGTTTGCGCGACACGCCCAGGGCCTCGCGCAGCACGCTCGTGGTGGCTGCGCCGCCGGCTGCCTCAATGGCGGCGGCGACGAGCTCACGCGCATGGGCCTCGGCAGCAGCGGACAGGGCAACGTCGCGTTCGACCTTAACGATCGAGCGGTTGAGCGAAAGCTCGCGCAGGGCACGCGTCATGGTGTCGCGACCGAGCTGCAGCTGTTCGCCCACCTCGGGAAGCGCCGGTGCATCCAGGCCAGCCTCGTCAAGCAGCGCGACGATGCGCTCGCAAGCCTCTCGCACCACGCGTGCCGCCGCGGCGGCCGAATGCGGATCGAATACCTCGGCGCCCTCGGCGGCGCACACGCCACGGGAGCAGCCCTCGGCAATCAGGGCCGCGGCAACGCCTTCATCAGCGGCAGGCCACGCAGCATGGGCAACGGCGCCAGGCGTAAAGCCCGTTTCCTTGGGAGCCGCCGCGTGCATGGCTGACAGGGTCGCCGCCAGTGA
Organism: uncultured Collinsella sp.; assembly: GCA_900545835.1. Classification (GTDB taxonomy): domain Bacteria; phylum Actinomycetota; class Coriobacteriia; order Coriobacteriales; family Coriobacteriaceae; genus Collinsella. The sequence goes on from URBB01000146.1 coordinate 3,262, forward strand.
ATCCATCGCAGCGTCGAGCACGGCGGCATTCACATACAGCGCATCGCCCGAGCCGGCAAGCTCGTATACAGCACCTCGCGCCACCAACTCTTTCAGCGCGGCATCGGCCCCACCGGAAACAAGATCCAGCGCCGCGGCAACGTCGGCAGCCACGACCGGCAACGTCTGCAGCGCCAACCACGCCTCAACACCAGCAACGGCATTGCCGGCCTCAAGTGCCGCAAGCAGTGCGCGCTCCCCCGCCGAAAGCTCGCGCGAGCGACGGCAGCGCGAAAGCAGCACACGTCCGCCGCCAATAAGCATAACGGGCGAATACGACAGCACCACGGCATGGTCGCCGGCGCGCAGCGGCAGCGGTTCCTCCAAGCGTACCTGCACCACTCGTGTCTCGCCCACCGCCATGGGGGCCTCGCCCTCCATGAACATGATGCGACCGACAACCTCGGCTGTGCCTGCCATCACGTGCACACGCGCACCCGACTCGAGCACACGCGGCTTGGCTCCCTCGCGACCCAAGTAAGTGAACGTCATCATAAAGCGCAACGTCTGACCAAAGCGGTCCGCCACGCCCAGCATCTCACCGCGATCGAGCGAGGCGACGGCATCGCCCACCAAGTTGAGCGCCACACGCTGACCGGGCAACGCCCGCGGCGTATCGCCATGTACCTGAATCCCGCGCACGCGACAGACCGTACGCGACGGCAGCGCGACGAGCTCATCC
>URBB01000147.1 GCA_900545835.1 uncultured Collinsella sp.
CGTATCGACTTTATGCCGTGCCAACTCTCGGGCGGCCAGCAGCAGCGCGTGGCCATCGCCCGCGCCCTGTCGATGAATCCGCATGTGATGCTCTTTGATGAGGCCACGTCGGCGCTTGATCCCGAGCTTGTCCGCGACGTCCTTGGCGTCATGCGCGACCTGGCGCACGACGGTATGACCATGATCGTCGTGACGCACGAGATGGGCTTTGCCCGCGATGTCGCCGACCGCGTCGTCTTTATGGACGGCGGCGTCATTGTGGAAGAGGGTACGCCGAGCGAGGTCTTCGACCATCCCAAGAGCGAACGCACCAAGGCGTTCTTGGGCAATATCTCGTAGCCGGTTGATGTAACTGCCGTTACAAAAGAGCGGGGGCTGGACTTGAATCCAGCCCCCGCTCTTTTGTAGGGATGGGGATGCGCTTTGATGCAGGCTCTTTTGGAGGTCCTGGGCTCGTTACGCGAGCTCGGCTCCGAGGGCCTTGCAAGCGGTCTCGCTCTCGTCGTCGGGCGCGTCGTAGCAGATGGTGGAGTCCACGACGTTGACGCCAGCCTCGTCGGCGTCGGCCTTCCAGTTGTCCATCCACTCGCCCTCGGCCCACGAATAGGAGCCAAAGAGGACGACCTTCTTGTCGTCGAGAGTCTCCTTGACCTCATCCCACATCGGCTGGAACTCATCGTACTCGAGTTCCTCGGAGCCCATGGCTGGGCAGCCGAAGGCGAAGGCATCATATTCAGCGGCCTTGTCGGCAGAGAAGTCGGCGCAGGGGATGACCTCAGTCTCGGCACCCGCGGACGTGGCGCCTTCGGCGACGAGGTTTGCCATGGCCTCGGTGTTGCCCGTGCCGCTCCAGTAGACGACGGCGATCTTGCTCATATGTCTTCCTTTCGGTTGTGCGGCGTGCGGCCGCGTTTTGTATGCTCTATCGGGTTGCCTGGACAAGTTGTCCCAGAGTGCAGCCCTGTTGATAGATGTAGGTAAGGTATTGCGTGCATGCGCGATAGGAATCGAAGGTCGTGAGCGCCTGCTCAACGTTTGTGTATACCTTCCATGCGCCAAAGACCTTATAGTTTTCGCCGTGCTGGACGATAAACTGATGGACATCTTCGTAGGGATAGCCCAAAAAATAGCCAATTTCGTGGGGGAACTCGCACGTGCAGCCCGTATCGCAGTGCCTATTTCGCGCGAGTGCGCAGACGCTGCCGTCATAGGCACTTTCTGCGGCATTGCTGCTTGCCAGCGTGATGCGCGCGGCGAGATGCACCAAGGATGCGGGCAGGTTGTGGACATCGTAACCTTCGGTGACAAGCGCCGTCATGGCGCGGGGGTCGGAGAGGTATCGCATAAGGTCCGCAGGGCGGTACACATAGATGAGCGCTCCGCAGGGGCGCCAGACCAAAACGCTCATATGGATCCCGAGTGGCTGAAGCTCGCGGTTGCATTGGGCTATGACGGCGAGCAGGCGAGAGCGTCGCTCTTCGATATGGGCGGCGCCGGGTTTTCCGTTTTGGTTGGCGTAAACGCCGGGATAGGTAAAGAGTGAAGCCGGCTTGATACCTGCGAGCGTAGGGGAGCAGTTGCGCACGACAGCCGTTTGGTATGTTGGGATGTCAATGGTTCGAGTCACGTTGCCCCTTTCGAGCCCTCACTTGTTAGCCTAGGAAAACTTATACACGAAAGTAAGCCTTGGTCAACTAAAAAGTTTGAATAGGGAAACTATTGACCGAACGGACATGATTTTGGGTTAAGATGGGGACACCCCATGGGGGTATCTAGATAGTGCTACTTGAAAGGGGAACGCATGAGTGACTTGCTCAACCCTGCGAATCTCATCGTGCTGGCCGTCATTGCCGTCGGCATGTTTTTTGGGTTGCGTCGCATTGCCGCTTCGACACACGGGAAGAGTTGCTGCAGCGATGGTGCGAGCGGCAAGAAGGCCAAAAAGGTTGTTGTGGTGGATACCGATGCGTCACACTATCCCTATAGCGATGAGCTGCTCATCGGCGGCATGAGTTGCGACGGCTGCGCTCAGAACGTGGCCAATGCCCTCAATGCGCTGGATGGTGTGTGGGCAACGGTGACGTATGCGGACCACACGGCACGCGTGCGCTCTAAGCAGCCGGTTGATCGTGGTGTCCTCGAGACGGCCGTGAAAGACGCGGGCTACTACGTCATGACGCTGTAAGCGTCGCTCTGGATGCGCTTCCTTGGCTAGGCTCGTCCGCGCAGTTCGATGTCTTGGATGTCGTCGAAGTCGATGGCGATGTCTCGGAGCTTGAGGAGCTTGAAGGCGGGGAGCGCCTCGTCGAGGATGCCGGTGCGGCTGCGATAGCCGTATGTATCGTAATAGGTGACACGAACCAAGTCGCCACGTTTGAGACCCTCGAGTTTTTTAGAAAGCACGAGGGCTTTTTCTTCCGTGAGCTCACGTTTTGGCTCGACGGTGATTTCCTGCTTGCGCACGAGTTCGTAGTATCCCGTGAGGGCGGCAAAGGGCATAAACTGTGCGGCGCGGTTGGCGCGCACGGCACCATTGGCAGTGAGGTTGGGGTCGGCGGCGCGGCGTCTGCCCTCGGGGTCCGCCAGGCGCTCGAAGGCGGTCGGCGGGCGCACGGGCTGTTGTTTGGGTTTAGGCACGGTGTCCTCCAACTTGTTCGTTGCGTTCGCGCGCGGTGGCGCCGGCGGTAAAGCTTAATCCCTTGACGAGCGCGTTCTTGCCGTACTTGCCTTTCACGGCCAGGACGGCGCGCGCCAGGTCGCGCTCGCGCTCATCGGCCTCGATATCGCTGAACAGATCGATGGTGGCAAATTCCTCGGGCATGAGGTTGCCAAATCCCAGGTTGATGCGCTTGACCGGTCGTTTGGGATCGACAGTCTGCGCCCAGAGCTCATCGAAATAGCCCATGATCTTCTTAAACGAATTGGTGCGCTCGGGTAGCTTTCGCGAGGCGTTGGAGTGCGCAAAGAGTGCGGCATAGCCACCACGCGGTTTGCCGCCATGCTCTCCCACAAAGATGCCATCGATTGCCTGCGCTTCGCGCACCAGGCGGCGCCGTTCGTCATCGCGCTGGACGGGCTTGGGAGCACGGGGCGCGAGCTCGGGACCGTCGGTCGCTGCGGGCTCGATGCCCGAGGTGCTCGAGCGCAGGTGCCCACAGCCGTCTATATACTGTGCCGTTCCGCTGGCGTCGAGGCGGCGTATGTCGGCACGCTCGCTCGCATAACCCACAAAGAGCGAGATGCTGTCGCAGACCACGTGCTTATCGACTAAGTCCAACACGGCGTTGTCGACCATCTCGCGTAAGACGGTGTAGGCTTGCTCGTAGGCATAGCCCTTCGAGAGCACCTGTCCCGTGGTGGTCGAGGTCGCCTGCGGGCGATAGGCTTGGATATCGGCGATGCTTGTCGGCTCACGCCCGAAGGCGTGGTCGATAAGATATTCGGCATTGACGCCGAGCTCGTCGTAGAGCAGGTTTTCGTCAAGGGCGGCGACGCCCATCAGATCGTAGACGCCGTATTTCTCGAGACGGGCCGCCACGCCGGGGCCGATGCCCCAGATGTCGGTGATAGGGCGGTGAGGCCAGATTTCCTTGCGGAACGTCTCGTCGTCGAGTATGCCGATGCGGCTGGGTACGTGCTTGGCGGTAATGTCGAGTGCCACCTTGGCCTGGAATAGGTTGGGGCCGATGCCGACCGTCGCCGTGATGCCGGTGCGCGCCAAGACCTCGTCGCGCAGCGTGCAGGCGAGCCCTTCCGCATCTGTGTGATAGAGGTCCAGATAGGGCGTCACGTCGATAAAGCACTCATCGATGGAGTAGACGTGCACGTCCTGGGGGCTGACGTATTCCAGATAGATACCGTAGATTTTCGCCGACACCTCCATGTCTGTCTCTTATACACATCTCCGAGCCCACGAGACCGGAGCCTATCTCG
>URBB01000148.1 GCA_900545835.1 uncultured Collinsella sp.
GTTGCGGCGCGCAGGGGCGCTCCGCTACGGTACAGTGTTCATCATTGTACCTGTCTGGCGCCAAAAGGGGTGTGCTTACTGCGGCGTTACACGTCTGCAACATGGGAGAAGGGGCAACAGGGTGCGTGTCCGCTGCGGTTGGTCACGCCGCGTTGCACAAAGACCGTGAACCTTTTGTGGGACGCGCGGCGCCGTGGTACCATAGCCAAGTTTGTTGTCTTGGTCGGAAACCAAGACGCCTTATGCGCTGATCGGTAACCAGCGCCTGACCAATAAGGAGTCCTACCATGAAGCAGGGTATCCATCCCCAGTATGTCGAGTGCACGGTGACGTGCTCCTGCGGCAACACCTTCAAGACGCACGCTACCGTGTCCGAGATGAAGGTTGAGCTTTGCAACGAGTGCCACCCGTTCTACACCGGCCAGCAGAAGTTCGTCGACACCGGTGGACGCGTCCAGCGCTTCGCCGACAAGTTCGGTGGCGCCGCTGCCGCCCAGCTCAAGAAGGCCGAGGAGGCCAAGGCTGCCAAGGCTGCCAAGGCTGCTGAGGCCGAGGCCGCTCGCAAGGCCGCCGCTGAGGCTAAGGCTGCCGAGAAGGCTAAGCGTGCCGCTAAGTTCGCCGAGGAGGCTGCCAAGCAGGCTGCTGAGGCTCCCGCAGAGGCTCCCGTCGAGGAGGCCGCTGCCGAGGCCGAGACCACCGAGGCTGCTGAGTAAATAGCTCGCCGCGGAATCACTCGCATTCATGGCATGAGGGCCGTGCATCCATTTGGGTGCGCGGCCCTTTTCTTTTTATTGGTGCAAGCCAACCTGTCCCCATTGCACCAGATTGGTGCGAAGGGGACAGGTTAGTTTGCACCAAATGACAGAGAGGCGGCGTTTGCCCAGATAAAACCTGCCAAAATAAACCTGTCCCTTTTTGGCAGGTTGGTCGTAGTTATTACGTGGCGGTCGAGGTCGACCGTATGGGGCGCGCCTTGTTTGGCTAAAGTACAATTATCTGTGTTTAACTCGCCCGCAGCTGCACGGCGTGGGCGATGGCCAAAAAGGAAAACCACATGGGATTCATGTCAAAGCTGCTGTCCTTTGGATCCGATAAGGACCTTAAGCGCTACTACAAGATCGTCGACCAGATCAACGGTCTTGAGCCCCAGTTTGAGAAGATGACCGAGGAGGAACTCCGCGGCCAGACCGATAAGTTCCGCGAGCGTTACGCCAACGGCGAGTCGCTCGACGACATGCTCCCCGAGGCCTTTGCCACCGTGCGTGAGGCTTCCAAGCGCACCATGGGTATGCGCCACTTTGACGTGCAGCTCATTGGCGCCATGGCGCTGCACGAGGGCCACATCGCCGAGATGAAGACCGGCGAAGGTAAGACCCTCGTCTCCACGTTGGCCGGCTATCTCAACGCTATTGCCGGCAAGGGCGTGCACGTCGTTACTGTCAACGATTACCTTGCCAAGCGCGACTCCGAGTGGATGGGCCGCATCTATAAGTACCTGGGCATGACCGTCGGTCTGCTCCAGAACAACATGCCGCTCGAGCTCAAGCGCCCGGCCTACCAGGCCGACGTCACCTACGGCACCAACTCCGAGTTCGGCTTTGATTACCTGCGCGACAACATGGTTACCCGTCCCGAGCAGCGCGTGCAGCGCGGTCACAACTACGCCATCGTCGACGAGGTTGACTCCATCCTGATCGATGAGGCCCGCACCCCGCTGATCATCTCGGGCGCTGGCACCAAGTCCGCCAGTACCTACAAGGACTTCGCGCGTGCCGTGCGTGGCCTTGAGCGCGGCGAGGACGTGTCGCACGACATGCTCACCGCCACCGAGGACGTCGAGCCCACGGGCGACTATGTCATGGACGAGGCCAAGCACACCATTGCCGCTACCGAGCGCGGCCTTAAGAAGATCGAGCGCCGCCTGGGTATCGATGACATCTATGCCGATCTCTCCGGCCAGCTGGTCAACCACCTGCAGCAGGCGCTGAAGGCCCAGTACATGTTCCACCGCGATAAGCAGTACGTGGTCACCAACGGCGAGGTCAAGATCGTCGACGAGTTCACCGGCCGCATCATGGAGGGCCGCCGCTATTCTGAGGGCCTGCACCAGGCCATCGAGGCCAAAGAGGGCGTGCTCGTGCGCGAGGAGAATCAGACGCTGGCCACCATCACCCTGCAGAACTACTTCCGTCTGTATGACAAGCTCTCCGGCATGACCGGTACGGCACTTACCGAGGATGCCGAGTTCCGCGAGATCTACAAGCTGCCCGTCGAGGTCATCCCCTCCAACAAGCCAGTGCAGCGCGTGGACCACGAGGACCTGGTGTACCGCACCATTCAGGCCAAGTACAACGCCGTTGCCGACGACGTCGAGCGTCGTCACGCCAAGGGCCAACCGGTCCTGGTGGGCACCGTCTCCATCGAGAGCTCCGAGAAGCTGTCCGCCGCCCTTACCAAGCGCGGCATCGCACACGAGGTCCTCAACGCCAAGCATCACGAGCGCGAGGCCCACATCGTTGCCCAGGCCGGACGCTACGGCGCCGTGACCATCGCCACCAACATGGCCGGTCGTGGTACCGACATCCTGCTGGGCGGCAACCCCGACGAGCTGGTGCGCGAGCGCCTGGAGTACGAGGGCCTGACCATGGAGGACGTGACGCCCGAGCAGCTCGAGCAGTTTAACGCCGAGGCCAAGGAGACTTGCAAGGCCGAGCGCGAGCGCGTGCTTGCCGCCGGCGGCCTGACCGTTATCGGCACCGAGCGCCATGAGTCCCGCCGCATCGACAACCAGCTGCGCGGCCGTTCCGGCCGTCAGGGCGATCCGGGCGAGACCCAGTTCTACTTGTCGCTCGAGGACGACCTCATGCGCCTGTTCGGTGGCGACAAGATGGACCGCGTCTCCAAGATGATGGTCACGGCCGACATGGGCGACGACATGCCCATCCAGCACAAGATCATCTCCAAGGCCGTCGAGAGCGCCCAGCACAAGGTCGAGAGCATCAACTTCTCCATGCGTAAGAGCGTCCTTGAGTACGACGACGTCATGAACAAGCAGCGCCAGGTCATCTACGCCGAGCGCAATAAGATTCTGGACGGCAAGGATCTGACCGACCACATCACCGAGGTCATGCACGATACCGTGTACCGCTGCGTGCAGGAGTTCTGCACCAAGGACAGTCACGATGGTGAGCGCGACCTGGAGGGCCTGCGCAAGTGGGTTGTGGAGCTCACCGGCCACATCGATACGCCGAAGTTCCCCGACGAGGACTTTGAAGCCCTGGCTGCCGATGTCTTGGCCTATGTTGAGAAGTGCTACAACATGAAGGCCGAGCGCTTGGGCGAGGACCTGATGCGCGAGCTCAACACCCAGGTTATGCTGCGCGTCATCGATACCCGCTGGATGAACTACCTGCAGGAGATGGACTACCTCAAGACCGGCATCGGCCTGCGCGGCTTTGGCCAGCGCGACCCGCTGGTTGAGTACAAGACCGAGGCCTACGGCGCGTTCCAGATACTCGTCGATACCATGTATGAGGATTACCTGCGCACGGTTCTGCGCATCGAGATCAAGGCTGCCCCGCGTGCCGTGGAGCACAAGGAGGAGCCCGCGCTCGAGGGTGCGCGCTTCTCCGGTCCTGCCGAGGTCGATGGTGACAATGGCGACTCGGTGCTGCGCAAGCAGGCGCAGGTGCAGGCCCGCACGGCTGTCCAAGGCGGACCGGCTGCCGTCAACAACGGTGGCAAGGTGACCACCTATCGCAAGTCCGAGAGCGACGATCCGTACGTCAACGTGGGCCGCAACGACCCGTGCCCCTGCGGTAGCGGCAAGAAGTTTAAGTACTGCCACGGCAGGAATCGTTAATGGCTGAGGCTTTAGAGGTAACGCCCGCCGAGCTGGACGCGTTTGCGG
>URBB01000149.1 GCA_900545835.1 uncultured Collinsella sp.
AGATAGGCTCCGGTCTCGTGGGCTCGGAGATGTGTATAAGAGACAGATCTTAGAGAGCGCCGTAGGCGTAGGGACAACTTTGAGCAGCTGCCTGCCTAAAACGCGGGCAAGGGCAAACGCCGAGACCTCGCCGTGGACTGCCGACTTGGGCTGCTGGGCAGCGGTATCTGCTGCGGTAGACTCCGGCTTCTTCTGAGACTTGCGCTTAGAATCGCCTTGGGAATTGCGCTCGCGCTTCGGCATAGGCGCCTGCTTCTGCGGACGATTGGACTTGCTCTCCTTCGCCGGCTGGCGCTTAGGCTGCCCCGAAGAAACCTCGACCTTCGCATCTTCGTCCTGCGGCGTGGTCTTCTCGGCTGCAGTCTCGGCATGGGAACTGCGGCCCCCACGATGGCGACGGCGGCGAGGCTTGCTCGACGCGCCCTGCTCCGCCTGCTCATCAGTAGGCTGCTGGCCCTTGGCCTCGGCATCGACCTCAAGCTGCGGCTCAACAGGCTTCTGTTCGCGAGCCGCCGGCTCAACGGCCTTCTCGTCCTTCTCGTCCTGAGTGGTCGAAGCCGGTTCGCTCTTCTCCTGACGCCTTACGGGATACGCGCGCCCCGCAAAACCACGTCCGGGACGGCATGAACCCGGAGCCTTCTTGGCCGGTTCATCGGACGCGTCAGCAGCCTCGGCGGAATCCTGGACCTCGCATGCAATACCTCGCTGCTCGGCCTTAAAATGGGCACCGCGGCGACGCCTGGGCTCCTGGATCCCAGCATGCTCTTGAGTGCGAGTCGGCTCCTGCATCCCAACGGGCTTTTCCTCGACGGCCTCAGCATCCGTCTCACCCTTTTGAGCAACGGCGCGACGGAAGCGCTCCTGCTGGGCGCGGCGCTGCGCATCGCGCTTGCCACCCCCGCCAAAACCGCCGCGTCCTGCCTTGGCCGTAAAGGCACGCACGACGTTCTCATCGAGCAACTCATCGGTATCGACATGCTCACGCGGAGCAGCTTCTTCCACAGCAGGCACGTCAGCGGAATCCTCGACGACAAAATCCTCGACGGACTCGGCAGGCTGCTCCTGGGCATCGCGGATCTCGGCATTGATGGTATAGAACGCCGGGCGCCCGTTAATGCCGCTACCCTCGATCTTGGTCACAATATTTGCCGCGATAAGCTCATCGCGCATTGCCTTGGTGTCACATTCCTTATCGACGGAGCGAAAAATTTGCGCCAGCGCACTCGACTTAATCTTGAGCGCCTTGCGGCAGAGCAGGTCGTAGGCAACCAGCTTGGCACGCTCGGCAGAAAGCGACGTCTGGCTGCTCAGACGCTCAGCCAGGGCATCGACATTATTTTGGTTATCGGAATATACCGTCTTGGCCACGGGGCCCCTTTCATATGCACACATATACGTCCATATGGTACAACGCGCGCCCTTATCCATGCAAAACATCTGCGAGAACACTCGAGCGTCACCCGCTTTTGCATGAAAAAAAGACCGAGCCCGCGAAGTCGCGGACCCGGTCTTTCCGAGTCATATAGATGTGACGTTCAACTCGTCAGGTCGACTAAGCCTTGGCGGCCTCGGCGTCGGCAGGAGCCTCAGCGGCAGCGGCGCGGCCGTACTCGGCCTTGCCCATCTCGGACCACTCGGGATCCTCGTCAGGCATGGAACCGGCCTCCTTGCCGAAGAACTCCTTGAGGCAGTTAACGGCAACGATGAGGCCCAGGACCATCAGCAGAACGGCAAAGACGAGCTGCAGGCCCTTGGTGGCGGCAACGGAGACGGCGGCCGTGGTGGCGGTAGCCGGGATGGTGCCGAAGAAGCCGTAAGCCTGGACAGCGGCCATGCAGCCCATGGCGCTCTGGACCAGCGAGGTGAAGGTGCAGCAGAGCAGGAAGACGACGGGCACGTAGAGCATCCAGCCCTTGCGGCCGGTACACTTGCAGAACACGGCGAGGGTGATCATGGTCATGCCGCCGAGCAGCTGGTTGGAAGCACCAAAGAGCGGCCAGATGTTGGCATAGCCACCAAAAGCGAGGGCGAGACCGGGAAGCAGGGTAACGACCGTGGCGAACCAGGGGTTGCCGAGGACCTTCATGTAGCCGGCCTTGGACTCGATGGCCAGGGCATCGTTGGTCTGGGCAAAGAACTCGGAGAACGAAGTGCGGGCGATGCGGGCGACGGCGTCGAGCGAGGTCAGGGCCAGAGCGGAGACGTTCATGGTCATAAAGACGGTAGCGAGCGTGCCGTCAACACCGAAGGCCTGCATACCGCGGGAGATGCCAGCGGCGAAGATCTGGAACGGGGTGGAAGCGACACCGGCGTTGAGGGCGCCGGTACCGGCGGTGTTCATGTCGGAGAACATGATGCCGGCGACGATGATGGCAAGGATGCCGACGAAGGACTCGACGATCATGGCGCCGTAACCGACCTTGACGGCGTCCTGCTCCTTCTCGACCTGCTTGGAAGAGGTGCCGGAAGAAACGAGGCTGTGGAAACCGGAGAGAGCACCGCATGCGACGGAGACGAACAGGACCGGGAACATCATGCCGGAGGCAGTGGAGAAGCCGGTGAAGACCGGAGCGGTGATAGTGGCCTGACCGTTGACACCCAGGACGACGATGCCGAGGACAGCGCAGACGATCATGACGATCATCATGATGGAAGTGAGGTAGTCACGCGGGGTCTTGAGCATCTGGATGGGCATAGCGCCAGCGAAGACCAGGTAGACCATGACGACGGCGAACCACTGGAACTTATCCAGGTAGACCGGGAACTGCATACCGACGGCGAACATGAGAACCATGAGGACCACGCCGGTGACGAACTCGGCAGCGCCGGTGAGGTTGAACTTCTTCTGGGCCCAACCAAAGGCGATAGCGACGAAGGTGAACAGGATGGAGATGGTACCAGCGCAGCCGGCGGCATAGGACTTGGTGAAGTCGATGGCACCGGTAGCAGCACCAGAAGCGTCAACGGCCGGGGTGAACATAAACGTCTTGCAGACCATGTCGGTGAAGGCGGCGATGACGATGATGCAGAACAGCCAGCAGAACAGCAGGAACAGGCGACGGCCGGTCTTGCCGATGTACTTCTCGATGAGCTGAGCGAGCGACTTGCCGTTGTTCTTCATCGAAGCGTACAGGGCACCAAAGTCGTGGACGGCACCAAAGAAGATGCCGCCGACGAGGACCCAGAGCACGACGGGCAGCCAGCCAAAGGCCATGGCGACGATCGTACCCGTAACAGGACCAGCACCGCAGATCGAGCTGAACTGGTGCGAGAACGCGGTGAAGGCGGAGACGGGCGAGAAGCTGTTGCCGTCCTTCATGCGCTTGGCCGGCGTGAGGGCCTCTTTGTCAACGCCCCACTTGTTGGCCAGCCATCGGCCGTAGCCCAGATAGCCGCAGGCGAGCACCGCCGCGGCCACAACCATGAGCAAAACTCCGTTCATTACATTTCCTCCTCTAAAAAGAACTTCCTAGACATAAAAAATGAGGGCCGTCGGTTGCGCTCGACGGCCCTCATCTTCATCAGCCGCCCGTTATCGTACGGGCTAGCTGTATGTGCTAACCCGCATCAGATAATTACTACGCTGATAATGTTTAGCTGATGCGTGAACATGTCTAAGAAATCCTCTTCAATCATGATGTGAACGATCCGTGCGTGTTCACATCCCCCAGTGGTTGAAAAGGAGTATGAAACTTTAGTTACCTAAAGTCAACGCAAATTTGTAATGAATTTTCAACTTTTTTGGATTTCTCGGTATAAAACGCCACTGACCTCGGACTTTACCTCACGACAGTTTTTGCATGAGAGATGCCCCTGAGAGCCGCGGGAGCCGGGCGGCGCATATGAACTTTCCTGCTCTACAGTCCTGCGCAAGACGGAAAGCACATTAAGTGCTTTCCTTTGCGTG
>URBB01000150.1 GCA_900545835.1 uncultured Collinsella sp.
TACGAGATAGGCTCCGGTCTCGTGGGCTCGGAGATGTGTATAAGAGACAGCACGTACGGAGCCCAATGCGAGGCACTCGCCACCGAGTGCGGCGACTTTTTGGTCCGCCGCAGCGACGGCGTATTTGCCTATCAGCTAGCCGTGGTGGTCGACGACGCCGCCATGGGCGTCACCGAGGTCGTGCGCGGATGCGACCTGCTGGGGTCCACGCCGCGCCAGATCTATCTGCAGCACCTGTTGGGACTGCCCACGCCGCACTACGCACATATTCCGCTGCTCACGGCACCGGACGGCCGCCGCCTTTCCAAACGAGACCGCGATCTGGACCTGGGCGAACTCCGCGCCCGCTTTGGCACGCCCGAAGCGCTGCTGGGCTGGCTCGCCGGGCAAACGGGCATCGCGCCGGACACCACGCCGCGCTCTGCCGAGCGGCTGGTCGAGCACTTTAGCTGGGACGTCATCCGCGCGCACCGAGAGAACATCACTGTAACGGCCGAGTAGCCAAATACACCCCACCCCTACGCAACATCCCAAGGCTGGAGTTCGTCGCCCAGGCGAACGATGCAGTCGTAGAGCACGGTATGACGCTCGGCCGGGTTGGCATCTCGATGAAAATGCCCGTAGTACCAGCGCCTGTAGTCCAAGCGGTCTTCCAGCTCATCGAAAAATGCCGTAAGCCGATCAACGGCAGGGCAATTCCAGCCGGGCCCCGGATAGAGCGTGGGCGAAAGCATGCGCGTGGAGCAGGTGTGGGTGATCACGTAGTCGACCTTCCAGCCCACGCCGTCGAGCTTTGTCCGTGCCTCCTCAAAGTTGCGCTCGTCCGGCAGCTCCTGCGGCCACCAGCTGGAATACGGAATGCGGTATTCCTTGTCCACGCTCGTGGCGCCGCCCATGGTAAAGACCGTTGAGCCGTCGAGCTCAAAAACCTCGCCGCGCGTCAGGCGCCGTATGGGCGAGGTGTCCGACAGACGCTGCGTCAACCCACCATGCCACAGCTCCATGGGGCGCTCCGCCCAATGGTCGTAGCGTTCGTGGTTGCCGTCGACGAACAGCACGGTATAGGGGCGCGACTCCAGCCAAGTGATGTCGGCGCACTCCTCGACAGAGAAATCCCACGGAAAGCCAAAATCGCCGGCAATGATGAGATAGTCGTCGCTCGTCAGGCTTTCCCCAAGATCCCAATCGCGCAGCTTTTGCATGTCGAGGCCGCCGTGAATATCGCCCGTCACATAGACCGTCATCGGATCACCACTTCCCTGTAAGTCGCTAGCCCACATTCTGCACGATCACTAAGTCAACCGTTCCAGCCCTTCCATCCTTTGGGACCTACCCCTCGCTCTTCCATCCAAACGGGTCAAACACCCAAAAGATCAGATCGAGCACGCCGCCGGTCATCATGGCGCCGGCAAGAGCCATGCAAACATGCAGAGAACTGGCACTTCGGAGCACATCAAACGGCCCCAGAACAGCCAGCAGCGCGACCGTTGCGCCGGCAAGGCACAGCACGAGGCACGGCCCCGCGTTCTTGACGCACTTCTTTGCGAGATGCTTGATGTTATCACTCATCGATATCGAACTCCTTAGAGGACCGTTGTTTGGGTACATGCCGCCGCGGCAGAGCAGGGCGGCAGGATAAGTGTCACATGTCGTGCGGACATGCTTGAGTTACCCTACAATTTAATGGATTTGATAGAATGTAGGGTAACTACTCGAAAAGGAGGCTCCATGTCCGTCTTAGAAGATGTCCTAGAAGAGGAATATGCACGCTCGAGCCGCCTCTTGGGCCTCATGGAGCAGGAAATCAGTCTCCTTCCAAAGGGCAGCATCCGCATGCGAAACATAAAGGGCCACGAATACTGCTATCTCAACTATCGAGTCGGCGACAAGGTCAAAAGTGACTATGTACCCGCTACAAAGGTTGATGAGCTGCAAGCCAAAATCGAACGTCGAAGGGCTCTTGCGGCCGCCATTAGAGAGCAGAAGCGATCTCAAAAGCTAATCATACGTGCGTTGGGAAGGGTGCCGAATGCTGACTGAGCAGCAGAGGTTTTCCTCTAAAACAATTTGAAAACCTTGCCGCATACATGCTGTTCGCATCCGCTGAGTCCGAGCCGCTGCCCAAGTCACCATGTGCCCGACACACAAATAGTTACACGCGGAACTATTCCAAAACCGAAAGAACCACTGCAGTTAGTACCCGATAACCATAATGCCTTTTAATGGAACAGGCATGCGCCCGCTTGCATACAATGTTTTGAAAAAAGTTACGACCTTTTCGTAGTCTCTGCTTGAGTTTTCACCACTCTTGTACACATTACGAACGACTACACAAAGATATGCTGCATCCTGTATCATGCACGCTTCAAAAAAATCCTTCAGAAACTGGTTGTTCGCGACAGCGCGCCCGGCCTCAATCTCCACTATCGTGTTAGTGTCCCTATGGACGACATCGACCTCAAAAGCTTTATCAATTAAGCCTTTCTCCCCATACAACACTGGCATCGATAGTTTCTCGTTTTTCTTTTTCCCCACCTCAACATTGAAACCAAATTGCTCCAAATCGAACGCCAAAATTCGGAGCACGCTATCGCTGTGCTCACTGTTTTTTTATCAGAACGAATCTGCTCAATATTTTTATTTACAGCTTTTACAACGTCCATTAACGGCTGCGGCGGACGACCGTTTAATGGGAAGTAAATCCAGTTGCACTCCATTGATAGTCCTTTCTCTATATTCATTCAGCCACTGCAGCTATTTTAAATTAATGTTATAAAACACCGACGACTAACGATGCCATAAACAGTCAATCGGTCAACCTTTTAGCAGCTAGCGAACCATGCAAGCAAACAGAAACCTTAATCAACATGACGGATTGGTGCTTTCGGTCATTAGCAAACAGAATCACTTGCCCATGGAGCCATTTACCCTTGGCCTTTCAATTAGGACTGGCGTCAAATGCCGCATGCCTAAGTAATATTAAGGTCCTTCCATGGCTGCCGTGTGTGAAACTCATACTTTTGCAACGCGATTTTAATCCATATGATCCGTTCGCCTTGCTTATCCCATTTCTGCCGCCGGCTTGTCATCGGCTCACCATCCCCCGTTATCGAGGTCTAATACTTTTCCCACTGCCACCCAAAAACTCATCCAACATTAATCTTGGCTCAAGAATCGCTTAATCTATAACCTGCACTATAGAGTTCGACCAAGGGCGGGGCGGCGCAACGCAGACCGCCGAACGCAACGCTCGCGCCCGAGCAAATTGCCCGGCGTCGCGCCCATCGAACGAAAGGACAGGCCATGGACGACCTCGAAAAAGTTGAAACCATCCGCACCAAGTGCAGCGTGAGCTACACCGATGCCAAGGCGGCGCTCGACGCTGCCAACGGCAACGTTTTGGATGCCATCATTTGGCTCGAGTCGCAGGGCAAGACCCAGACCACGTCGGCGCACGCCGCGACCGAGTCCGCACCGGTCGATGAGCCCTCGGCCGAGATGGTCGCCGCGCAGGCCGCCTACGAAAAGTCGAGCGAAAAGACCGACTTCTCCAAGAAGATGGACGGCGTGTGGGAGTACCTCAAAAAGCTCTTCCGCCTGAGCCTGGACACCAAGTTTATCGCCACGCGCCGCGATGCGATCATCCTCAACATCCCCATCCTGATTCCCATCGTCGCGCTGTTTGCCTGGGGCGCTACGATTTGGCTGATGCTGATTGGCCTGTTCTTTGGCATGCGCTACCGCATCGACAGCGACGGCGACGTGCCCGGCAGCATCAACAACCTTATGGATCTGTCTCTTATACACATCTGACGCTGCCGACGACGGAGAGAGTGTAGA
>URBB01000151.1 GCA_900545835.1 uncultured Collinsella sp.
ATCGTGGTGCGCGGCGTTCTTGGCTGCCAGGCCCGTCACGTACGTACCCGAGCTCGCATACGAGCCGGCGTCAAACGGCGACACATCGGTGTCAACGCCGCGCACCACGATCATCGAACTCTCCACGCCCAGCTCCTCGGCGGCAATTTGCGCCAGGATCGTATCGACGCCCATGCCGTTATCGGTGGCGCCGGTGCCGATGGTAATGAAGCCATCCTCTTCCAGGCGCATGTCGATGCCGGCGATGTCCACGTTGGAGATGCCCGAGCCCTGCATGGTGAGCGCGCAGCCCAGGGCGCGCACGCGGTCGCCCAGGTCGACGGCCAGCGGCTTATCGCGCCAGCCGATCATTTCCATCGCACGCAGCAGGCAGCGGTCGAGTGCGCAGGCGTTGAGCTTCTCGTTGTAGTACTGCGGCATGGTCTCGCCCTCGCGCACGATGTTCTTAAGGCGCAGGTCGGCGGGATCCATGTGCAGCATGTCGGCAAGCTCGTTGACGGCGCTCTCCACGGCAAACTGGCCCTGGGTGGCACCGTAGCCACGATACGCGCCGCCGCGGTTGGTATTGGTGTAGACGGCGTCCCAGCTAAAGCGGCTCGCCTTCACATGGTTGTAGATGGGTAGGCTCTTGTGGCCCGAGAGGCCGATCGTCGTGGTGGCGTGCTCGCCGTACGCGCCGGCGTTGGACAGCGTATGCAGGTCGATGGCCGTGATGGTGCCGTCGTTCATGGCGCCCAGCTTGACAGTCATCTGCATCTGGTGACGCGAGTTGCCCGCGGTGATGGTCTCCTCGCGAGTGTAGCAGCAATAGCTCGGACGGCCGGTCTGCTGGGTGACGAACGCCACGAAGATCTCGCAGCAACCCGTCTGCTTGGAGCCAAAGCCGCCGCCGATGCGCGGCTTGATGACCTGCACCTGCGACTGCGGAATATCGAGCGACTGCGCGACCATGCGGCGCACGTGGAAGGGCACCTGCGTGGAGGTGGTCACCGAGATGCGGCCGAACGCGTCGGTCGTCGCGAAGGCGCGGAAGGTCTCCATGGGCGCGGTCTGCGTGGCCTGGCTGGTATAGGTGCGGGTGAAGACGATGTCGCTCTGGGCGAAGGCCTCGTCTAGGTCGCCATAATCGCTGGTACCGCTGCACACCAGGTTGCGCGGGACGTCGCCGCCCTGCGGGAACATAAAGGTCACGTCGCCCTCGGGGTGGACCACGATGTCGTTATCGAGTGCCTGGGTAAAGTCGAGCAGCGGCTCGAGCACCTCGTAATCGACCTTGATGAGCTTGAGCGCCTTGTCGGCGGCCTCCTCGGTCTCGGCGGCGACGATCGCCACCTCCTCGTTTTGGTAGCGCACGAGGTTCTCTAGGATGAGGCGGTCGTAGGGACTCGGCTGCGGATAGCTCTGGCCGGCGATGGTAAAGCGGCGCTGGGGCACGTCCTCGTAGGTGTAGACGCCCACGACGCCGGGCACCTTCAGGGCGCGCGACGTATCGATGGAGCGGATCTTGGCGCGGGCATACGGGCTGCGCTTGAGCTTGACGATCAGGGCGCCGGCGGGCACCAGGTCGCCCGTGTAGACGGGACGGCCCTCAAGCAGCGCCTTTGAGTCCTTCTTGGGCTGCTTGTGGGTAATCTGCTTATAGGAGACGCCGTCGCAGCTGGTGTCGTTGACCGGAAGCTCGGGCATCTCAAAGCCCACCTGCACGCCGGACTCGTTGAGGAAGCGAACGATGGCACGCAGCTGGCTCTCGTAGCCGCTGCAACGGCAGAGGTTGCCGGCGAGCTGGCGCGAGAGCTCCTCGCGCGTGGCGACGAGGCTCGGGTCCTCTTTGGCGGCGCGGGCGAGCGCCAGCACGTTCATGATGAGGCCGGGGGCGCAAAAACCGCACTGCTCGGCGCCTTCGGCAGCCATTGCACGGGCTAGTGCCTCGGACTCGGCCTTGAGGCCCTCGAGTGTGGTGATGGAGCGGCCCTCAACACGGGCGGCGGGAACCGAGCAGCTCAGCACCGGATCGCCGTCGAGCCACACCGTGCACAGGCCGCAGTTGGTGGTCTCACAGGCGCAGCGCACCGACGCACAACCCTGCTCGCGCAACAGTGCAAAGAGCATGGTGTCGGGGGCAATCTGAACCTTGACCTTGCGACCGTTGAGCGTAAAGGAAAGATCGATGAGTTTGGCAGCCATTAGCGCACCTCGCTAGAATCGACGCCGGGCACGCGGCGGCAGGAATACTCGTCCGTGGCAAACTTAGGAATCTGCACGCACTCGAGCTCGTGAGCAAGCGCGGCCGAAAGCTCGATGCCGGCGGCGCGACGCACAGCCTGGACGGCAAGCGGGGCCGAGATGCAGCGGCGGTAGTCGGCCGAGCCCCACAGGTTGGTACCGTAGCTCAGGGCACGCACGGATGCGGCAAGGGCGCGAAGCTCGTCCTCGGAAGGCTGCTCGCCGGTAAGGCCACATGCCTCGCCCTGCAGTAAGGTCGCGCGCAGCGGGCGGGCGCCCACGGTGACATGCCATCTGTTGTTCCACCAG
The DNA here is from genome assembly GCA_900545835.1 of uncultured Collinsella sp. GTDB lineage: Bacteria > Actinomycetota > Coriobacteriia > Coriobacteriales > Coriobacteriaceae > Collinsella. Next base: position 2,533 of record URBB01000151.1, read on the forward strand.
GCGGCGGTGACGTTCAGCGAGGGGAAGTCGGTCGCGGCCTTGCGCACGGCCTCGTAGCTCGCACGGTAATCGTGCTTGACGACCACGACGTGCTCGATCACGTCGCGCACGTAGCCCATGTCCACGAACTCGGCGAGCGGCACGCGACCGGCGCCCGTCAGCTCAACATAGGAATCGAGCGCGAGGAAGGCGGAGAGAACGTCCGAGAAGCCAAAGCGGCCGTAGATGCTGCCGCCCACCGTGGCGGTATTGCGCAGCTGCACGCCCACGATGTCGTGGACGGCGAACTCAAAGACATTGTTGACAAGCGCGTTGAGCCCGGCATGGCGCTCGAGCTGGCGCAGGGTGCACATGGCACCGATGCGAAACTCGGTCTCGGTCTCCTCGATCTGATCGAGTCCACAGGCCGAAAGGTCAATCGCCGTCGCCACACGACGCGAACCCAGACGCATCCAGATGCCGCCGCCCACAATCTTGTTGTTGCGGTTCTTCTGTAAGAGCTCATAGGCTTCGGCCGCGTTTCCAACACGGACGTAGGTACCGAACTTGAGCACGTTCTCCCCCATCTCTCCACTTGTCCAGTACGTTTAAGTGTACCAAACGAGGGGGCGCCGCCATCGTCACCATAGAAAAAGGCTCCCAGCCGGATAGCTGGGAGCCTCATCACATGCTATGTCGAGCGAAGATTTAGCAGACGCCCTGGGCGAGCATGGCGTCGGCAACCTTCAGGAAGCCGGCGATGTTGGCGCCCATGACAAAGTTGCCCTCCTGGCCATACTCCTTGGCGGTGTCGTCCACGTTGTGGAACATGCCGCGCATGAGCTGCTCGAGCTTGCCGTCGACCTCCTCGAAGGTCCAGGACAGGTGCTCGGCGTTCTGGCTCATCTCCAGGCCGGACACGAGCACGCCACCGGCGTTAGCAGCCTTACCGGGCATAAAGGCGACGCCGTTCTCCTGGAAGTAGGTCGTGGCCTCGATGGTCGTGGGCATGTTCGCGCCCTCGCCGACCACCTTGCAGCCGTTGGCGACGAGCGCCTGGGCGTCCTCGAGCAGCAGCGTGTTCTCTGTCTCTTATACACATCTGACGCTG
>URBB01000152.1 GCA_900545835.1 uncultured Collinsella sp.
AAAGGGCGGAGGCGGGGCATGCCCCGCCTCTTACACCACATCTCTGTGCGCTACCTGGCTGTACATTATCAAGGCACTATTTTGCCGTAAAATAATGTTACTGGATTTGCAACAGTACTCATATTTGACATTTTTTGCCCACAGGGGTTAGCGAAGGTCAAATACAGAGCGCGCATTTGCTAAAACTGCCGACTCAATGTGCTTAGCGTCACAGTTTTTGAGTGAGGCAATGCGCATCGAGGTCCTTGTGAGCGATCTGATGAGCGACTGTGCGCTTGTTTCTGTGTTTGGCTCGGCTGGCGCATCGGTCTCGAGCAGTAGACGGTCGAGTGGAATCTGTCGGGCGTATTCGCGTCCACGTTTGGTGGCGAGCATGCGCTGGTTGACGGAAAAATAACAGTCCGCATCACGCGCGCGGACGAGTTCGTCCGAAGTGCCGCTAAACCAGTGGAAGATGATAACGGGGGAGTCGGGGTTTGGGATGAGTAGTCCATGCGATTCGAGGACGTCCAGTACGGCTCCTGCCGAACGAACGGCGTGAATTGATATCACGCGCCCGGTAAGAGGATGCTGCACGAGTGTATCGCAGAGCCGGTCAAATGCCTGTATTTGTAGCGGCTCACTTCCGGCAAAGCGTGCGGAAAAGTCGAGTCCCACCTCGCCGATGTAGCGCTCTTGGGCAGCAACTTCGCAAAGCAGATCGACTTCGGCAGGATCGCAGCGGCCGTCGGCGAGCCACCAGGGGTGGAGCCCAACGCCAGCGATGATGCCTGGTAGGCGACGGGCGCGCTCGTTTGCGGCCGAAAAGTCGCGTGGGTCGACCCCGCAGTCAAAGAGCCCCAGACCCGACGCCGTCGACTCACTGGCTGCAGCATCGGGGCCGAGCATCAAATCAAGATGACAATGCGTGTCAAAGAATTGCGGTTCCATCGCAGGACATCCTGCTAGTCCAGGCGTTGGCCGTCGGCGCGCACACGCTCGGTGCCGCGTCCACTGATCTGGCGGATAACCTCGCCGGCAATCATCTGACCCATGATGGGCGGCATAAAACTAGCGGTACCCAACTCGGTACGCTCGTGGATGTTGGACGGGTCGCGGGGTTGGGTCTTAACCGATTCCTCGCAGCTAAACAGCACGTGCAGACTCTTGATTCCGCGCTTCTTACATTCTTTGCGCATGATGCGGCTCATGGGGTCGCGTACCGTATCGAAAATGTCGGCAAAGCGGAGGCACTCGGGATGGAGCTTGTTGGCCCCGCCCATGGAGCTAACCAAACGAATGTCGTGGTCCTGAGCATATTTGGCAATGGTGAGCTTGGCCGAGATGGTGTCGATGGCGTCGACGACGTAGTCGAGCTTGCCACCCGTCTGCTCCAAAACGCTCGCGAAGAACTCGTCGATGTTGTCGCTCAGCAGGTATTCGGTGCGCTTGATAACGGTGGCGGCGGGATTGATATCGCGAATCATGGCATCCATCACGTCCACTTTGCGCTTGCCGATGGTGCTGTGAAAGGCGATGGCCTGGCGATTGATATTGCTGGGCGCGATGATGTCCTTGTCCAGAATGACGAAATGACCGATGCCGCCGCGGGCGAGTGCCTCGCAGCAGTTGGAGCCCACGCCTCCGCAGCCGAGCACTAGCACCGTAGCATCGGCGAGCTTATCGAGTGCCTCGCGGCCCATGATGATCTCGAGCTTGGTGTCGCGTGTCTCGACGAGAGCGGCAGCGGTTTCGGTCATAGACATCCTCCGATGGGGAAGCGAATCGTGTTTTAGCTATCGCCATTATAGGTGTTATCGCGATTCCATTTGAGCCCTTGGGCTTGTTGAAATGGGATCGGGGTTCGCATAAGATTGAAGCAGATGGCACCCGTTGCAGCGGGTTGGCCAACTCCAAAACACGTTTGTAGCGTGAGAAGTGGCCGTCTTCGCATTACGCGGAGGCGGCTATTTTTTTGAGTACAAGATTAGATAGTTAGACAAACATCTAAATATCGAGTATAGTGTGCGCGTCATGAGAGATGATGAGAGGAGGTCTTATGCCGGGAGAGGGTTTTAAGGCGCTTGCCGATCCAACGCGACGGCGCATTTTGGAGTTGCTGCGCGAGGGCAATTGCACGGCGGGGGAGCTTGCCGAGCATTTCGATATCAGTAAGCCGTCGCTGAGCCATCACTTGGCGACGCTCAAAAACGCCGGGTTGGTGACCGACGAGCGCCATGGCCAAAACATCGTATACAGCTTAAACACCACCGTCATGCAGGATTTGATTGGCTGGTTTATGGGTTTTACAAACACGGAAGGTGATAAGGATGAATAACGAAAACAAGGGCATTCACCCCACGGGGGTATCGTCGCGCGTGTGGATTGCGCTGGTCGCTCTGTGCGTCGCCAATGTCGTAGCGCACCTCATGGTGATGCCGAGCTTGCCTGCGCAGATTCCCACGCACTGGGGCGCGAACGGCGCCGTCGACGGTTGGGGTCCTAGCTGGATGGCCTCCGCGCTCGGCGTGCTGCCTCTGGCGCTTCTCGCAATGTTCCGCATGGTGCCGCGCATCGACCCCAAAGGTGAGGCATATCGAACCTCGGGCAAGTTCTACCAGGGCTTCGTAATCGCCTTCACCTTGTTCATGTGCGCCATAAGCTGGCTGGGAGAGCTTACGGTCTGGGGCGTGGTGCCGTCGGTCGGTTCGGTTAACGTGCTGATTTCCGGTGTTGTCGGTTTGCTATTCATCGGCGTAGGCAACTACTTGCCGCGTGTGAAGCAGAACTATACGCTCGGTATCAAGACACCTTGGGCGCTTGCCGATCCCGAGAACTGGCGCCGTACTCAGCGTTTTGGCGGCGCCTGCTTTATGGTGCTGGGTATTGGCCTGATTGTGATGGGCGTGGCAGGCAGCGTGCTTTCGAGTGAAGTCGTCGCCGCGGTGATTGCGGTTCTGGCGTTTGGTTCGGTTGGAGCCGTCTACGTCTACTCGTATCTGTTGTGGCGCAAATCGCAGCGAGCCGCTCGTTAAGGTTGCGGAAAACTAGCGTACGCAGTTCATAGTATGTTCCGGGGGACTTTTCCCAGGTAGTATTAGGGGGTGTGGGCAACCATGCCCCTTTGTCGTTACGTTTCAGAGCTGGTTCCCTCATTTCGTTTCCACTAAAGCGAATCAAGAATAGGGAAACAGCAGGTAGAAAGGATAGAACAGACATATGGCGGAGTTTATCTACCAGATGTATCAGGCTCGTAAGGCCCATGGCGACAAGGTGATCCTTGACGACGTGACCCTGAGCTTCTACCCCGGTGCCAAGATCGGCGTCGTGGGTCCCAACGGCATGGGCAAGTCGACCCTGCTCAAGATCATGGCCGGCATCGAGGAGGTCTCCAACGGCGATGCCAGGCTCACCCCCGGCTACACCGTGGGCATCCTGCAGCAGGAGCCGCCGCTCGACGACGACAAGACCGTTATCGAGAACGTGCGCATGGCGTTTGGCGATATGATCGCCAAGGTCGATCGCTTCAACAAGATCGGCGAGGAGATGTGCGACCCGGAT
>URBB01000153.1 GCA_900545835.1 uncultured Collinsella sp.
GGCTCGGAGATGTGTATAAGAGACAGCCTCGGTCTTGCCGAGGGCGCTCGCCAGCGCGACCGCAAACGCAACCGCGTGATCGTATCTGCCATCGAGCACGATTCTATTCTGGACAACCTGCCACTGCTGCGTGCCGCCGGCTTTACCGTCGACCTGGTGCAGCCCTGCCGCATGGGCTACATTGAGCCTGCCACGCTAAGTGAGCTGCTGAGCGATGACGTGGCGCTCGTGAGCATTATGGTCGCCAACAACGAGACCGGCGTGGTGCAGCCCATCCGCGAGCTTGCCGCGGCCGCGCATACCGTGGGCGCCCTGTTCCACACCGATGCCATCCAGGGGTATCTGCATATTCCGCTCGATGTCACCGAGCTGGGCGTCGATGCTATGACCGTTGCCGCGCACAAGATCGGCGGCCCCGTAGCATCCGGCGCACTCTACCTTAAGAACCGCACGCCGCTGCGTCCGCGCATCTTTGGCGGTGGACAGGAAGCCGGACGTCGTGCCGGCACGCAGGACCTGCGCACGCAGCTGGCCTTTGCCGCTGCCGCTTCCGCACTGTTGCCGAATGTTGCCCAGGAGCGCACAACGCTGCAAGCCTTTTCCGATAAGCTCTACGCCACGCTTACGGCCCATCCTCGCATTCACGCCACGATGGGCGACTACGCCCAGGCAGATCGTCTGCCGGGTATGGTTTCGATCTACGTCGACGGCATGGACTCCGAGGAGCTCATCGTCAAGCTCGACGCCGCCGGCTTTGAGGTTTCGGCCGGCTCGGCGTGCTCGAGCGGCAGCATGGACCCGAGCCATGTGCTCAGCGCCATGGGTATTGGCCGCGAACAGGCCCTGGGTGCACTGCGCATTTCTTTCGATGACCGCGTGAACCCAGCCGACCTGGACGAGTTTGCCCAGACGCTGCTCTCGATCGTAGGCGCCGCATGATCGTCGCCGAGCTTGAGCGCGCGCTGCTGGCACGCTATCCCAAGACTGATGCCGAGAGTTGGGACCATGTAGGACTCTCCGTCGGCGACCCTGCCGCGCAGATTACCGGTGTTGCCTGCGCACTCGATGCGACCGAAGCCAATGTGCACCGTGCTCTCGAGGCCGGTGCCAACGTGCTGCTGACGCATCATCCCATATACATCAAGGCACCCGAGGCGTTTTGTCCGTCGGATTCCGCACGCCCCCAATGCAGCGCGGCGCTCTACGAGGCGGTCTGCTGCGGCGTGAGCATTATTTCGCTCCACACCAATCTGGACCGCTCGCACGAGGCGCGTGCCTGCCTAAGTGAGCTGCTGGACGCCGTGCCCGTGAGCTCGCTGGAGCACGTGGACGACCCCGAGGCCTGCGGCCTGGGCGCGCTTGCAACGCTCAACGACCCATGCACGCTGCGCGATCTTGCCACCCGTGCTGCCACGGCCTTCGGCAGCGACCCGCGTGTGTGGGGCGAAGCCGATCGCCCGTGCCGCACCGTCGCCATTTTGGGCGGCTCCCTGGGCGACTTTGGAGAGCTCGCCATCGCCGGAGGCGCAGATGTCATCGTGGCGGGCGAGGCGGGATACCACGTGACGCAAGACCTTGCTTTACGCGGGCTGCCGGTGATCTTGCTCGGCCACGACCGCTCCGAGGAGCCGTTCGTTGATATATTGATGAACTCTGCAGTTGACGCCGGGGTCGACCCCCGTCATGCGATTAAAATACTGAACCCTTGCCAATGGTGGACTGTGACAAAAGGAGAGAACTTATGAGCGCCGGCGCTACGCTACTCAAGCTGCAACAGATCGATTTGGAGCTCGCCCGCAACAAGAGCGAACTTGCCAATATGCCGGAGCTCAAGGAGCTCGCTTCCAAGCGTAAGACCTACGTTAAGCTCAAAGCCGAGATGACCAAGCTCTACGCCCAGCGCAAGGACCTGGACATTGAGCTCGACGATCTCAACACCACCGAGATTCAGACCAACAACGCCATTGAGGCTGCCAAGAAGCGCCACGTCGACGGTTCCGACTACCGTGAGGTTCAGGACCTGGAGAATGAACTCGCAACCCTGGCCAAGCGTCTGGACAAGATTGAGCACACCCGCAAGGACGTCGTTGTCGCCCATAAGGAGGCGCTCGACCGCGAGGCCCGCGCGCAGGCAATCATCGCCAAGTTCGAGGAGGGCGTGAAGGCCGATACCAAGGCCGCCCGCGCCAAGGCTGCCGACCTGCAGGCTCAGATTGACGCCGCCGCTAAGGAGCGCACCGCGCTTGCTGCCACGCTGCCGGCCGACGTTCTCACCGACTACGAGCGTCTGCTCAAGCAGTTCCGCGGCCTGGCCGTCGAGACCATCAAGGGCAACATCCCCACGGTCTGCCACACCGCGCTGCAGGCATCGTCCATGAGCGACCTGAACCACGACGGTAGGTCAATTACGCACTGCCCGTACTGCCACCGCCTCCTGGTGCTCCCGAGCAAGGAAGCTTAAACGATGGCGGCACCCAACAATTCAATGCAACTTGAGGGAAAAACGATCCTGCTGGGCATTACCGGCGGGATCGCCGCCTATAAGTCGTGCAATATCGTGCGCCTGCTGCAAAAGCGCGGCGCGCGCGTCAAGGTCGTTATGAGCGAGCATGCCACCGAGTTTGTGGGGCCGCTTACCTTCCGCGCACTCACCAATGAGCCGGTCGCGGTGGGCCTATTCGACGATCCCTCCGACCCCATCCACCACATTTCGCTGGCGCAGGAGCCCGATCTGGTGGTCGTGGCGCCCGCGACGGCCAATATCATCGCCAAGATGGCAAACGGTATCGCCGATGACCTCATCTCCACCACGCTGCTTGCGACGCCGCGACCCATCGTGATCGCACCCGCTATGAACAACGGCATGTGGAAGGCGCCGGCGACGCAGGCCAACATGGCCACGCTGCGCGAGCGTGGTGTCCATGTGGTGGGACCCGGCAGCGGCTACCTTGCCTGCGGCGACGTGGACACGGGACGCATGAGTGAGCCCGAGGATATCCTCGAGGCTGTCTGCGAGGTGCTCAACCCCGCGCCTCAGGACCTGGAAGGTAAGCGCATCGTGATTACCGCCGGCCCCACGCACGAGTCGATCGATCCGGTGCGATTCATTGGTAACCGCTCTTCGGGTAAGATGGGCATCGCCCTGGCGGGGGAGGCTGCTCGCCGCGGCGCCGCGGTCACGCTTGTGCTGGGACCGACATCACTCGATGTTCCTCACGGCGTGAAGTGCGTGCGCGTGCAGACCGCCGCAGAAATGCTCCAGGCGGCGCTGAGCGCCTTCCAGACGGCAGACGCGGCTATTTGTGCGGCCGCCGTCGCCGACTATACAC
>URBB01000154.1 GCA_900545835.1 uncultured Collinsella sp.
GGCCAGCAGCGGCATAAGACCCTGCGCCGTATCGGCCGGGTTGGCAAGCGCGCACACCAGGGCACGCACCGTTTGGACCTCGGCAGCCTGGGCAAAGACCGAGCCGCCCGCGATGACGCAGTCGAGTCCCTGGTCGCGGAACGCTTGGGCATAGACGTCGGCATTGGTCATGCGGCCCAGCAGCAACACCATATCGCCCTGAGGCTGTTTTTTATCGGCAAGCGCACGGAAACGCTCGGCAATCGCACGAGCTTTCGCCTGCGTTCGCTCCTGGGTGCTGCCGCCGGCAACGAGCAGCGCCTGACGGCGCGAAGCCTTTGCCCTGAGCTTGTCTTCGCGCTCATCGCTCGGCTCAAGATCCAAAAAGCCCTGCATAAGGCCACCGGTATCGCCGTCAAAGACGCGCGCCACGTAGCGCAGGACCTCGTCGTGGCTACGAAAGTTACGCACGAGTTTGACGAGCTCGCCGGCCGGCGGCTCGGACGAAGCCGGTGCCCCGGACGCAGCGAGAACGGAGCCCGGGGCGCTGGCAGCTGCCGCCGTGCCCAAAGCGCCCACCTTGCGCTCCTGGCGGCGGAAGACCTCGACCTCGGCGCCACGGAAGCGATAGATCGACTGCTGTGCGTCGCCCACGGTGCACAGCGCACGCTCGCCCGCACCCGTCAGGTAACGAATCAGATCGACCTGCATCTGGTCGGTGTCCTGGAACTCATCGATCATGACCATCTTAAAACGGCCCTCGTAGGCGGCTCGGATGGCGGGGTAATCACGCAGCGCCTCGTATGCCATGCGCAGCAGATCGTTATTATCGAGCGCGGACTGGTCGGCCTTGAGCGCGCGGTACTCCGCCTCTACGGCACGGGCGAGCCCTGTCAGCGCATCGAGCGCCGGGTCGCCGCAAGCCAGCACAATGTTGACAAACGTGTCGGCAGCTTCTGCCTTGAGCAGCTCGACGTTCTCCTTAGGGAACATCTTGCTCGCACGCGGCATGCCGCACGACATCATGAGCCGCGCCACATCCGCCATGGTTTTGTCGCTCGCCTCGAACGTGTCGATCGCCTCGAGTGTCACCTGCGCCTTCTCGGTCGCGGCCTTGCTCGCGCCGAGCGCCGCACGATAGGCATCAGCCAGGGCCGAGGTATCGGAGCAGCCGCGAAGCACGCACACGTCGTCCATACCCCCCGGCAGCTGGCTCGATAGCTCCAGCAAGTCGCGCACCAGGCCTTTGATGGTGGTACCGGCGCCAAACGTCCCGCCCTCGCCCGCCATGGGATACCAGGCATAGAGGGCCTTGAGCGATGCCGCGAGCTCGGGGGCGGCATCGGGCGCCGTCGCGCGGGCCAGCACATGCTCAACAGCCTGGTCCATAAGCTCGTCGGTATCGGTGAGCACCGTGAACTCGGGGTCGATGCCCAGCTCCAGCGCATGCGCGCGCAGGATACGCGAGCACATGCCGTGAATGGTCGAAATCCACGCGTCGTCGACGGTCAGTGCTTCCTCGTCCATGCCCTCGTCGATAAGCGCACGGCGCACGCGGTCGCGAATCTCGGCCGCGGCGTCTTTGGTAAAGGTAATGGCGAGCACCTGGTCCAGATGCTCAACGAACGGACCGGATTCGGGCGAGAGCGCATAGACGATGCGACGCGTGAGGGTAAAGGTCTTGCCCGAGCCGGCACCTGCCGAGACAAACAGCGGGCGGTCGAGCGTTTTGACGACTTGCAGCTGTTGCGGCATCAAGGTCGAAAGATCCATGGTCTACACGTCCCTCCTTACAAACGTTCCTTCGTGGTTATACGAGCAGCGGCCATGCGCGGCCTTTGTCGACGCCGGGTCGACAGCAGCGACGTTGCCCGCCTCGAGTTCGCGCAAGCGCTCGGCGATGCCGGCCTCCACGCGGTCGAGCAGCGCATCGAAGTCCATGTTGCCGCCCTCGCCCGGAAAGCCCTTCTTAAGGCCCGGAATGCGGCCGTCGCCGCGCTCTTCCTCGAGCAACTCGGCACTTGCGGCACCACGCAGTGCGGGCTTGCCGCCCTTGGTCGAAAAATAGAGCGCCGCACGGGCATCTAGACCCAGCGCCCGGCGCATGGCCTGGGCGTAGATAAGCGTTTGGGTATGTGGTGGCAACCAGCGCGGATCGTCGATGGGTGCCGTGCCCGATTCCTCGTCGCGCACCGTAGGGTCGGCGAGCTTAAACTCCTCAACGCCCGTGCGATGCTTGTAGTCGATCACCACGGCACGATTCTCGGCGTCCACGTCCACGCGGTCGATGCGCCCGCCAAGCGGCCAACCGGCATACTCGACCTTGAGCTCGTTGAAGGCGAACTCCAGGTAGCGCGGGGCAAAGGGGGCAAGTGCCTCGGACTCGTAGGCAAGCACACCCTCCAGCTGCGGCAAGATCTCGGCCACCTGGCGCTCCTCCACCGGGGAGAGCGGCACCAGCGGGCCCTCCGTGCCGCGCTTGCCAGCGTGCTCGGCCAACGTCTCGTCAAAGACCTCGTGCAGCAGCTCCTGTGCACGCGGCAGATTCTCGGGCGTCACGCGCTCCATGCCTTCTTGGGGCAGACGGGCATGCAGATGCTCCAGCACGTCGTGGACAAAGTTGCCCTTCTCCATGTTGTCAAAGCCCGCGTCGATAGACTGGGGCTTGACGCGATACGACACGAACCAGCACAGTGGACAGGTAGAATAGGCCTCGATCTGCGAGGCGGACGTCAGACGCGGCACGAGCGGCGCGTTCTCGCCCTCGCCATCGCGACGGCGCAGAACCAGATACGGAATGGCTTCATCGCTCAGGTGCTGAGGGGCTTCGCAGGTCACGCGCTCGCGCTTGAGGCCTTCACCTGCCGCGGGATCAAAGTCGGCGATGATATCGCCCTCGCCCACGCACGTGGGCTTGGCAGCGCCAGCGGCCTCGGCATGTGCCCGCAGCTCGGTCCATACGGCTGCCGGGTAGCACTCTCGCGCCTGGCGATCGTGTGTCACGCGGGCAAGCGCGACCGGACCGCTCGTCGCCTGCATTGCACGGCCAAAGCGCACGCGCAGCAGGGCGGCGGGCTCCAAAGACACGCCGTCGCGGCGCAGCTCGGCCATCAACGTGGCAAGCGGGCCCTCTTCGTGCGAAAGCGGATAGCTGTCCAGGTCGACATCGGCAAACAGCACGGCATCGTAGCCGCCAGGACGCAAAACCGACGCATCGGCAAGCGACACGAAGCGCACTTGTGCCCGTGGCGTGCGATCGACCTCGTAGGTCGCGTAATCGTAAGCGGTACTGCGCTTGTCCACCT
>URBB01000155.1 GCA_900545835.1 uncultured Collinsella sp.
GGCAGCGTCAGATGTGTATAAGAGACAGAAGGTATGCTCGCGCAGATAGCCGTCGACATCGTGGCACACCGAGCCGTAATCAATCGAGGCATCCAGGTTGTCGTGCTCCCCCGCCGCGCGCAGGTCGGCATAGAGCACCAGGGACACGACAAACTTCTGCCCCAGGGCGTTTTCCTCGGGATACACGCCGTGGTTGGCAAAGACCTCGAGACCATCGATAGTAATGCGGTCGGCATGGCGCAGGTCGTCATAGCTCACATGGGGCACCGCCGTTGCGGCGGAAATCTCGCCCCTGCCACGACGGGCAAGCTCGGCACCCTCGGTCTTGGTTGCATTCTCGGGCAGCTTTTTGTTAGTCATCGCGATCGTCTCCTTCGTTCAGAACCCCGACCGCGCATACCGACTACACGCGAATCGACAGGTTCTTTTTATCATCGCTCCAGTTGCAGGCATTGCGCGCAGGGCATGCAAAGCAGGCGCGCGACGCTTTGTCGGCTGCATAGAGCAGACGCTCAAGCGGCTGGCTGTTCACGCGCAGCTTTCGATGGCCCAGAATGGCCGTCTTAATGGCTGCGGCATCTGCCAGCTCAAACGCCACGTCTTCGGGCATGCCGCCGAGAATCGCATCGGCGACGCGTTCGCTTGCAACATCATGGGATATACCCGATTCATACTGTTCATCTTTGCCGATATCGTGAAGAAGTGCCGTGGCATAGATGACCTCGCGGTCAAATTTGAGCTCTTCCTCGAGATTCTTGATCCACATAATACGGGCGACATCCAGCAGATGGTCGATACCGTGGCGGCAAAAGATGCGCCCCGATTCCAGCTGAGCAATGTTGCCCAGGTGGCGCCGGAACAGGCCGTTGGCACAGATGTAATCGATACGAGGCATGGCACCAAAGGGAGTCAGGCCCGAAGCCATAAAGCCGCGACGCGGCGTTCCCTCGTCAGTATTCGATGTAAAGTCGTTGATGACTCTCATAGTTAGCGTCCCAGCATCCTAAAGAAACGCTCTTCGAGCGCGGGGTCGGTCTCAAAGACACCGCGACGAGCAAGCGTTACGGTCTTGGTACCGGGCTTTTGCACGCCGCGCATGGTCATGCACATATGCTCAGCTTCCATGAGCACAATCGCTCCCTGGGGAGCGAGATAATCCATGAGAGCGTCGGCAACCTGTGCACACAGCTGCTCCTGCAGCTGCAGACGGCGGGCATAAACCTCAACCGTGCGGGCAAGCTTAGAGAGCCCTGCGACACGGCCGTTGGGGATATAGCCAATGGTAGCCTTGCCGTAAAACGGCAGCAGATGATGTTCGCACAGCGAGTAGAACGTGATGTCGCGCTCGATAACCAAATCGTTCGAAGCGACGGCAAAAGTTTTGGACAGGTGCTCCTCGGCACTCTGGTCCATACCGCCGGCGATCTCGCCATACATACGAGCGACGCGCGCCGGGGTCTCCAGCAGGCCCTCACGAGTTGGGTCCTCGCCTATGCCCTCAAGCAACAGCTTAATGGCGGCCTCGACTTTTTCCTGATCGACCATCTGGGCCTCACTTTTCCGATTTCACGTTCGCGCTATGGTACCACGCCCTCCGGCATCGGCCACAAGCTACATTGTATGGGTCGAATAGACCGGATCATCCCGCCAAAGCTCCACGGCGTCGCAAAGCGCAACATTCTCACGCTCGGCACGGGCACGCGTGGCGTTCATATCTATCACGCGCTGGTTACTCGAGCCCCTAAAGCGCAACGAGATATCGTACAGATCCTGAACGAACGGACCGTCCACCAACATATCGAGGCAGGCGAGAATGCGGTCCGTCACCTCGGTATGGTGACGACCGCCCGGCATAAGTTCCTCGAGCACGTCGCCGGTAAAGCACCAAATGGTCTTCCCCGACTCCACGGGATAAGCCTCACGAACACGCTCGACAAACTCAACGAGTCCCGCCTGATTCTCAGGTTCCATAGGCTCGCCGCCCAAAATCGTCAGACCATCGATAAAGGGATGGTCGAGGCTCTCAATAATCTTATCCTCGACGGCACGATCAAAGGGCTCGCCCGCAGCAAAGTCCCACGCAACAGAGTTAAAGCAATTCTTGCACCCACGACGGCACCCACTCACAAACAGAGAAGTACGAACGCCTTCCCCATCAGCAATGTCGAAATACTTAATGTTCGCGTAGTTCATAGGTAACTCTCCCGGGAGGCCGGGACATATCATCCCGTCCTCAAACATTCTCGGCCTGCGGCCTGCGAAACTGCGGGCGGGACGATATGTCCCGGCCTCATGCAAAGGGTAACTCAATGAACGAAGCGAACATCGAGCATAGGGTTCGAGGTCCAATAAAAACTTTGTTGCAGCTCAACCGCCATCGCAAGCAAAGCGTTGTTGCAAGTCAACTCATTTCCGCTAAGAACTTCGAGGAGTGAGCAGGCCGCATGCTACATCTCAACTACGTCAACTTGGCTGAACCGAGAGGGCCGCTTGGGCTTTTGCTCGATATGAGTTCCGCACGCAAAGAAGGCCACTTAATGTGGCCTTCGTCTTGCGCAGGACTGTCCGAAATATCGAGCAAAAGCCCAAGCGGCCCTCCCGGCTCAGCCCCGGAGCGGTATTAGAGATGCAGCACGCGGTCGCGGATCTCCTCGGTTCGACCCTGGTTCCAGAATTGGGTACCGATGTAGCCGCACGTACGACGAGCGACGTTCATCTTCTCCTGGTCACGATTGCCGCAGTTGGGGCACTCCCACACCAGCTTACCGTCGTCCTCGACAATGCGGATCTCGCCGTCGTAGCCGCACACCTGGCAGTAGTCGCTCTTGGTGTTGAGCTCGGCGTACATGATGTTGTCGTAGATGTACTGCATCACGCGAATGACGGCCTTGAGGTTGTCCTGCATATTGGGAACCTCGACGTAGGAGATGGCACCGCCCGGCGAAAGCTGCTGGAACATGCCCTCGAACTTAAGCTTGTCGAAAGCATCGATCTCCTCGGACACATGGACGTGGTAGCTGTTGGTGATATAACCCTTGTCCGTCACGCCCGGGATGATGCCAAAACGACGCTGCAGGCACTTGGCGAACTTGTAGGTCGTCGACTCAAGCGGGGTGCCGTACAGCGAGAAGTCGATATCGCTCTCGGCCTTCCACTCCGCGCACTTATCGTTCATGCGCTGCATGACCGCCATGGCAAACGGCGTGCCCTCCTTCTCGGTGTGGCTGTGGCCCGTCATGTACTTGACGCACTCATACAGGCCGGCATAGCCCAAGCT
>URBB01000156.1 GCA_900545835.1 uncultured Collinsella sp.
CTCGTGGGCTCGGAGATGTGTATAAGAGACAGAGCCTGGCCGGCGCTCGCCGAAAGACCCAGGTCCTTGAGCAAGCCGGCGAGGTAGATCTGGCCCTCGTCGTTGACGGTCAGCTCGACATGCTTCTCGGGGAAGTCGGCGAGCTGGCCCTCCTTGAATACGCGGTCGAACTCGGCCTGAGCCTCGTCGCCGGCGCCGGCGCCGTGGTAGGTGTCGCACAGGTCGCGGCCCAGAGCGCGCTTGAGCTCGTAGGGGTCGGCAGAACCATCGGCCAGGGCGGCATCGATCTTGTCGACCTCGGCCGGGGTGAGCGAGCTGGCCAGACGATAGTACTTGCCGATCATCTCGTCGGGGATGGACATGGTCTTGCCGAACATATCCTTGGGCGCGTCGGTCAGGCCGATGTAGTTGCCATAGGACTTGGACATCTTGCGCACGCCGTCAGTGCCCTCGAGCAGCGGCATGGTGAGCGCGATCTGCGGCTCCATGCCCATCTTCTCCATGAGCTCGCGGCCGGCGAGCAGGTTGAAGAGCTGGTCGGTGCCGCCCATCTCCACATCGGCCTTGATCTGCACGGAGTCGAAGGCCTGCATCACGGGATACAGGAACTCGTGCAGGGCGATCGGCGTCTGGGACTGGTAGCGCTTGGTAAAGTCATCGCGCTCAAGAATGCGGGCAACGGTGAACTTGGAGCACACCTGCAGCAGGCCGGCCAGATCCATCGAAAGGATCCAATCGCCGTTGTGCACGATGGTGGTCTTCTCGGGGTCCAGGATCTTCATGGCCTGGCTCACGTAGGTCTCGGCGTTGGCCTCGATCTGCTCCTGCGAAAGCTGCGGACGCGTGGAGTTCTTGCCCGAGGGGTCACCAATCAACGCGGTACCGTTGCCGATGATGAGGGTGACGTTGTGGCCCAGGTCCTGGAACTGGCGCATCTTGCGCAGCGGCACGGCATGGCCCAGGTGCAGGTCGGGGCTGGTGGGGTCGACGCCGAGCTTGATGTTGAGGGGCTCGCCCTTCTCAAGCTTCTTGCGAAGGTCGGCCTCGGGAACGATCTGCGCGGCGCCCGAGGTGATGATACGCATTTGCTCGTCAACAGACAGCATTGGGTATCCTCCTTTTGCTATAGCACCCTCGCCGAAAACGGCGGTGCTGGAAGTCCATAAACTCTCTTATGATAACAAACTGACGCGACGCGGCACCTACGACAGGAAAATCCTCGTCCTGCCGCATGCGTCAATGGCAACTGGCAGACGTGTACCGTCACGCTCAACCAGATAGCGCACCTGCCGACGACGCAAGCAGTCGCGGCAACGGACCTGTCCCGTCGCATCGGTGGCGCAGACGCCCTCGGCGGTCAGCAGGCAGTGCTCGCACACCATAAGCTCGGGACGGTCGGCGTCGACCGGACCAAAGACGCCGGGTTCAGCAGCCAGTTCGGCAATACGCTCCGCATCATTGCCGAGCAACTCGGCCGGCAAGTACACCCGCCCCGCACCGAGTCCGCGCAGCCAGGTAAGCGTGGCCCGATTCGCGCAGAACACCGGCGCCGCCACGTCAAATGTCACGCCCAGCTCGCGAGCGATCACCACCTGTCCCAGGTTGCGGCAGACGACGCACCCGGCACGCTGCATCAGTGAGCGGGTCCGGTCAGCGTCACCCGTGCGGCACACTTCGTCAAGCACCACAACGGCGTCGGACAAATCGAGTTCTCCGCGCGGGTCGGCATCCATCAGCTGCCAAGCAAAAACCATGCGAGCGGGAACCGCGCACTCCACCAACTCCGTCGACGCACCACCATCCACCGCAACGCCCTCAAAGGGCAGCACCTCAACGGCACGCGCAACGGGCGCAATCGCATCCGCCTCGGCCCGCATGCGCTCCAACACCGCCGCCGTCTGATCCAACACGCCGGCGCTGCGAATCAGGTATACCTCGCAGCCCGCGTCCACCTTACGCTTGCAATGCACGACGACGCGCTTCCCCGCTGCGGCATCCACCGGGCAGGGCACCTGCGGCCAGCGCTTGGGCACATCGGGACGCGTGTCGACACCCGGATAGAACCGAATCTCGAGCGTGTCACCCGCCGCCACAGCGGCGTCGAGCTCAACGGTCACCTCTTCGTGGCCCACAGCGACCAAGCGCCCCACGCGCACGCCCTGGTTAATTGCGCGCTCAAAGCTCATCAGCCCGGCACCCGAACGCCCTCGCAGGTACGCATCGGTAAACCCACGGTTAAACGACCTTCCCAGCTCGCGCTCAAGCTCTTCCACGGCACCGGAGTCCCACGCGCCGTCGCGCAGCATATCGAGCGCCCGGCGCCACACCCGTACCACGTTGAATACGTAATCGGGGTTCTTCATGCGCCCCTCGATCTTGAGCGACGCCACGCCGGCATCTACAAGCTCAGGCAGATGTGCAATACCCAGATAGTCGCGCGGGCACAGCAGGCGATCTCCCTCGACGGCAACAACGCTCTGTCCCGCCTCGTCCACTAGGTCGTACGCCAGACGGCACGGCTGCGTGCAGTCGCCGCGCATCGCCGAGCGCCCACGCCGCAGGGCCGAGAACTCGCACGCCCCCGAATAGCCGATGCAAATCGCACCGTGGCAGAATACCTCGATGGGCACGCCCGTGGCACATAGCGCCGCAATCTCGTCGACCGTCAGCTCGCGTGCCGTCGTCACGCGCTCGACCCCCAGCTCATCGGCGGCAAGCCGCACGGCGCCTTCGCTATGAGCGCCCGCCTGCGTGGACAGGTGAATCTCGACCCCGGGAATCGCCGCGCGCAGCGCGCAGGCCAACCCGGCATCGGCGACAATCAGAGCATCGGCGCCCAACTCCAGTGCATGAGCTCCCAACGCCACCGCGTCGGACAACTCATCGTCAAACACGAACACGTTGAGCGTCACGTACACGCGCACGCCATGGGCATGCGCCACGGCGCAGCCGCGCGCAAACTCGTCATCCGTAAAGCCATGCGCGCTCACGCGGGCGTTAAAGCCGCCCAACCCCGCATAGATGGCATCGGCACCCGCGGCGATGGCCGCAAGCATCTGGTCGAGCCCGCCCGCCGGCGCCAGCAGCTCGGGCAGCGCCACACCGGCAGCATCCAATCCAGTCTCGTATTGTCCGCTCGGCCCCATCGCCCGAATCGCCATCGGCAAACTCCTTACCAAGGTATGCATTCACTCTGAAAAATGCCGTCTTCCAGCATACACGAGCTGTCTCTTATACACATCTCCGAGCCCACGAGACCGGAGCCTATCTCGT
>URBB01000157.1 GCA_900545835.1 uncultured Collinsella sp.
CCCTTAATACCCGCCAGCAGCTCATCCTGCGAAACATCGGCAGGGAGCAAAACGCGGCGAGCCTCGATGCCAACCTTCTCGCAGCGCTTGAGGGCACCGCGCTCGTAGGACAGGTCGTCCTCGCGCTCGCCCACGCGCACGATAGCAAGCGTCGGAACAACACCGCGTTTACGCAAAGCCGCGCAGCGAGCAGCGAGCTCCTCGGTCAGCGCGCGGGCAACGGGAGCACCCTTCAGCAGCTCTGCCATGGCTATCCCCTCTTTCTGGCGGCGTCGGCGGCGCGGCGCGCCAGCGCATCGGCGCGCGGCAGCCACGTATCGAGCAGCTCGTCACATGCAGCCTCGAGCTCCTCGGCGTGGGCACGATCCTTCATAGACGTGGTGTTCGCAAAGAGCGTCAAGCTCGCGCCCTGCATGGCAGCGCGGCAGAACACGGCACCGCACGCCACGTCGGACAGCAGCTGTCGGGAGCCCTTGTCCGCCATGTCCTCGAGCAGCGCCAGCGCGCGCCCGCAGGTGTCCATGATCCGATACGGCGGCATGGCGGCCACGTGCAACGCGTCCTGAATCGCAGCCGGTCGAGCCGGATCATCGCGCGGAATACCGTACGCCGCCGACACTTGGCCGTACGCACGAACGTCCTCGGCAACCAGACCCACAAGCTCCTGAGCCAGCTCGTCTGCCTGGGCAAACGCGTGCGTCAGATCGTCCGCGCGATCGGCAAGCGCGGGATTGGTCGCGCCATAGCGAGCAACCATCCCGCACAGCGAGGCACCCAGCGCTCCCACAAACGCGCTGGCGCTGCCGCCGCCGGGAACCGGCTCGCGTGCAGCCAACGCCTCGGCAAAACCGCGACAGGTTTTATCCATCATCTCTTGGCTCATCGAAACACCCCTGCCCACCGCGCCGGCCACCACGGGCCGCACGCATAATAAAAAATGGGACAACGACGCCAGGAAGCGGTTGTCCCATTCATCGATCTTGTCCAAGCCAGTCTAGCCCATAAGACAAAGGCTGTCAGGAGCTCTGGCTATCGGCGTTTCCGATTGCCGGCTATAGGTACGGGCGCCTAGTCCACCTGGAACGTCGGCAGCAGCGTGTCGATAATCTTCGACCCCATGTCGCGGTTTGCAGTCGAGTACTCCAAATGCGCCGTGGCAATCGTCGAATCCGTGACGATCGTCTTTTCGTAAATGATCGTATCGTCCTCACACCACGAGACCACGTACCAGTTGTCGCCCTCTGCGGTATAGAGGTCGGCCTTGCCCGAGGTGTCCACGTCGACGAACATCTCGTGTGCAGTTTCGTCGTTAACGTTGACGTAGCCAGACAGGCTGATCACAAAACCCGTCTCCGGATCCTCGTACCTTGTGCTGCTGCCGCTGGGAGTATCTTCCATCTCAAAACGGTTGGGAATCGACATGCTATAAGGATGCATGTCGTTCGTGTACGTATGCACGTCGGTTAGGTAATCGTCCGAATCGCCCGAACCGTAGTATGCCGACTCGTCCTCGGGAACGGCCTCGTCATCGGACGACGAAGACTCCTTGGCCTTGGCCTTGTCATCCTTCTTCTTGGCAGAAGAATCTTTCTCGTCCGAAGATCCGGTATCAATCACCGAAATCTGCGTGCCGGAGCTCTTTGACCCGTTGAGCACCGTAAGCGCAAACACCGTGCCGCCACCGATGAGGACCACAGCAGCACATGCCACAGCGATAATGACCGGCGCCTTGCTCTTGGGCTTTTGAGGCGCAGGCGCGACCGGCGGCATCGATTGGGTTAAGCCCGGGGCAGGGGAAGAACCAACGCCCGTAGGCGTCGGCACAGAACCGCCCGTAAGCGAAGCCCCACAGTGCGTACAAAACGTCGATCCATCAGGCACTTGCTGTCCACATTTTTGACAGAACATCGTTCGACCTTTCGTGGTTTAGCTTTTGTCACAGCCAAGTCTATACGCCCCCACCCAGGAAGCTGTTGCGCAACATGAAAAAGCCGATGCCAAGCCGTGCCGTCCCATGCGCCCAGCGCCCCAAACATGGGACACATGGCCCACCTTTCGAGACTCCCGGGCAGCACAAGCTAGGGCATATCTATAAGTAAGGAACCCGTTGGGGCACGGCCGCGCAACGGCCACAAGCGATGAACGGAGGTATCGCCGCACAGCACACAAAGACATCCGCCGCCAAAACAAACAACGCTCTAACAACCCGCGGCGCCGTGATGTCACCGACAGACAAGGAGGACGCCATCATGAAGAAAAAGACCCTATCGATCCTTTCCCTTTGCATCGCACTCTTTGCCACACTCGCCCTTGTCGGCTGCGGCGGGAACGCATCGGGCGGGGGCAGCAGCGCATCCAAGAGCGAGGGCAAGGAAAAGGCCCCCGTCGCCAAGAAGACCGACTTTATCTGGTTTAAGGTGGAGATGCCCGAGGGCGTCGGCGTAAGCGACTCAGCCGGCAAGAATGCCGACAGGGCCCAGCTTACCTTCCCCGAGAACGAGAACACCACGGTTGACCGCTTCATCCCTGTTTGGGAAGAGAAGATGACGGCAGAAGAGGCTCTTGCCGATGAAGGTCGAAAGAGCAGCATGTTCCAGTGGGAAGTTGGCGATCCCGTCGAGTACAGCGGCAGGACATGGCTCACCGGAACGTGCAAGGACAACCGCGGCACCCATACCTATCTCTTTACCGACGTTGAGCCGGGAAGCGTCTGCGTTCTCATCGCGAACTTCGACCTGCACAAGAAAGAAGCCGAGACGCTTCTCAACTCCATCGAGTTCCCCGACGACATGAAGAAAGCAGTTGACGAGGCACGCGAAGTCGAGATTTCGAGCATCGAGATCAAGTAACGGGGGCACCCGTACGCGCCTACGCGAACCCGCGCACATGTGCCCCATTAAAACAACGGGCGCCCAACCCGGGGAGGGCCGACAGCATCGGCCCTTCCCTCTTTTGCGCCCTCGCATATTGCCACTTGTCGGCGCAAATCCTGCCCCCAGAATGGGACACATGGCCCACCCGAACGAGCCGCTCGCGCGTACAGTAAAGGCAGGTAATCCATGGGCGGTTACAGATCGAGGAGGACACGACCATGAAAAAGAAGGCCTTTGCGATTCTCACCCTCTGCATGAGTCTTTTTGCCGCAGTTGCCCTGGTGGGTTGCGGCGGCAGCGGCGGCGCTACCGGCAGTGGCGGTGGCGGCGGTGCGGAAAAGCCAGCCGTGGATATGAGAACCGACTTCATCTGGTTTAAGGTCGAAGTCCCCGAG
>URBB01000158.1 GCA_900545835.1 uncultured Collinsella sp.
GCGGGTGGCGCTTCATGCTGGCCTCGGAGGCGGAGCTTGGGCGCGCCCGCCGCGTCCTGCTCGACGGCGACGAGGCGTTCGCCCGGGTGCGGGGCTACCTGTGCGACGCGGCTGCAATTTGCGCTTGCTACCGCGAGCACGTGGGCCCTCCCTCAAAACCGCTGAAATCGCAGATAAGGGACCTGCAGCGCGCGCTGGGGAGGGCGGAGGTCCCGGGCGTGCCAGACGAGCTGGCGAGGCTGCTCGCGCAAGAGAAGGAAGAGGGCGCCGAGGAGGGCGCCCGCAAGGTAAAGGAAGATTGGGGTGACGTCGATGAAGAGGCTTGGTAGGTTCCTCATGGCGGCGCTAAAGGTCACGCTGGGCTTTTTCGTCTGGCTGTTCCGCGCCGTGTTCAAGTGGGTGATGTGAAACACGCTTGCGTAGCGGAATTGCCGGCAACGACTCACAAACCGAGAAGCTGTTTCTTCTTCGCGGCGTAATCCTCATTTGTTATGGCGCCTGCGTCGAGAAGCTGTTTCCATTTTAGTAGCTCATCTGGCGCAGATAAAGCATCGGCCTGACGCGAGGGGCTGTTCGCCGTGCGCATGGATTCCTCTTGCTCTTCCGCTTCAGCCGCCTTGTCATCGAGTTTGCTTTCGATGAATCGAGCTATCTCTATGGCGGCTTGCTTCCTGTTCTCCCCTGGATCGAAAGAGAAGACTATTTTTTTCTGCTTTCTGGATACCGCTGTCGTGAAAAGGAGAAAACCGAGGTTCTCCTCTCCTTCTGGGATGTAGAACTCAAAATCGTCAACGTCTTTGTATCGAACCGTTTGCTCGCCAAAGGGGACGTCGAATTGCGGAAGCACAGGCAGGTCGTCTATTGTTGGCCGATTCGACTTCGATATCACTTCGCCGGCTATTTCCGCTCCAGCGCGCATGGCTATTTTCCCTAACGATCCGCCACTCGAGAAAGCTCCCAGAGCTATTTTTGCAAGATTGGCGGCATCAAAAGCGTCGACGTTATCGTCTTCGTCGATTGAAAGGCCGCGTCGCCCGCTCGCTATCAACCCCAATTGCTTGCGGGCGTCGCTTGGATCGAAATCATCTTCAGTGACGATAATGACCGACTCGTCTTTGACGACTAGCCCTTGATCGTTGCCGCCATCAAAGATCTTAAAGAGACCGGGAATTATCAAGCCGTCAAAGTAGGATCCCAGCTTAGTAATAGCATCTGAAGGAAAACCAGCGGAAACGGCTCGAGCAAGCGTCTTCTCTCGCTGCTCGTGAACCTCTTCGTTCGTCGAGTATATTTTGTTCTTCCACGTTGGAGCGAGTATCTTCATGGAGCACTTTTTGCAAAGGGTCAAAGCCCCGTAATGTTCTGGGAGGATGCTGTTGCCTTTACACGAGTCGCATATGGCCATTATCTCTTCTCCTGCTTCTTTTTAGTGGTTGAATCATTCCTGTAAGACCTCAAAGCAACCGCTTGGCCCGTTCATCGTAGATCTTGTCGAGCTCCGATTGCACGTACTCCTCTTTGAGCCTCGCGACGAAACGAGCATCCGAGAACAGTCGGTAGACGAGCACCGCCGCGCCTCCGAGGTCGAGGCACTTGGGGTTCTTCGTGATCGATGCCTGCACGACGCTGCTCGAGGTCGCGATGGTGTCGGAGATGAGGATGATCTTCTTGGTGCGCGCCTGGTACATCTCGGTGCAGTAGTCCGACCCGTCGTCCTTGAATATCAGCGAGCAGCCGTGGAGCGCCGCTATCAGCCAGTTGATGAGCACCGTCATGCCCGCCTGCATGCCGACTTTCAATACGTCGCCAGTGCTGACGTATTTGGTGAGGGCCTCGGTGTGCGCCTTGTCGAGAACGAGGTTGGCGAACGGGACCTGTATCCCGCACGGCGTGTAGAGGTCCGTGCCGATGTGGATCAGCTGCTTGACCAGGGCCGCTGCGGCGGCATCCGGCTCGCTCACGACGCGCCTTCCCGCCGCGACCAGCATCTCCACGGTCCCGGCGGGCGCCCCGATCAGCGGGTTCTTCCCGAAGGCGTCGTAGGAGACCGAGTAGGTCGCGGGGATCCGCGCGCCGATCCCGAAGACGTTGGCGTCCTTAACGCAGGTGATGCTGTTGGTCATGATGTTTGAGGTCCCGAACACGAGGCCGAGCACCGGGTCGTGGCCGAGGGTCGCGAACCGGTGGTTCGCCCCCTTGAACACCTTGAAGTTCTCAGCCTCGTAGCGCGTCGCGTCGTACGGCACGCCTCGCGAGGAGAGGATGTGGCTCTTGGAGGCGAACAGGCGGCCCGATTCCGCCGGATCCCCATCGCCGAAGCCGGAGAAAACGCGGTCCTGGAAGCTGTGCAGGGCGTCCTCCTTGGCGTTGCCCGCTCCCGCCCGCTCGACCTCCGTCAGGGAGTTGATGACGAGCACGCGGGCGACCTGGAGCATGGTCGCGGCGACGACGAAGGCCGCGTCGGCGTCCTGCAGCCTCGTCCGCTCCTTGAACTCGCGGTCAATGCGCTCGAGATTCTCGCCGTACTCGCGGACGGACTTCTCGACCGCCTGCTCGGCCCAGCCCTCGTCAACGGCCACGCATGCAGCCCTCGCCGCCATGTAGTCGGCGAAGAGCCTGCAGGCGTGCTCCTCTTCCTCCGTCACCTGACCGTCCGAGGCCGCGGCGACCTGCAGCTGCTCGGCGATGGAGCCCAGCGACACGATGCTCACGTTGTCTAGGCAGTCCTTGACCCGGTCGAAGGACAGGTCCTCGTCGTCCGCGATCGCCTGCACCCTCGCCTTCACGTCGTCCGGGAGGCCGCCGTCCAGCTTGAGGTAGTCGAGGCCGTCCTCGAGCCACTCCCGCTCCTCTTGGGAGAAGTCGCCGTCGCAGCGCATCAGGAAGCAGAGCGTCGCCACGTAGGCGTAGATGAAGTTGTGCCGCTTCTCGCCCGCAAGGTAGGCCCCCTGCTTGATGCCGTCACGGAACCCCTTGATGCGTGCCTTGCGGAGTCGCGCGGAGAACGAGTTCTCCTTGATGGCGTTGATGCCGCCCTCGACGGTCGACGCAGCGCCGGACGCAAGGGACGACGCTCCCTGGGCCAAACCCATTGCGGCGCCGACGGCGATTCCGCCCACCGCGTTCGCAGCCCCTGCGATCGCCTTGCCCGCATCGGACGACGC
>URBB01000159.1 GCA_900545835.1 uncultured Collinsella sp.
CCGCCGCACCGGAGTTTCCGCAGGCCATCGCCGGCGCTGTCGCGCTGCGCGACGAGTTTGCCCCAAACTCCAAGATCGCCGTGCTCTCCAACGGCACGCGCGCCGACCGTCCCCAGGTACACGACGCGCTCATGATGGTCGACGACAACATCCTCAAGCTCGATACGGTCGACCCGGCATTTATCCAGCTGCTCGATCAACCCGTTGGCCCCTACGATGTGGAGCACCAGATCGAGACGTTCGCGAGCTTTAACGGCCACGTCATTATCCAGACGATGTTTTTGACCGGCGAACACCAGGGCAATCCTCTCGACAATACCGGCGAGGAGTACGTTGGCCCTTGGCTCGCGGCACTCGAGCGCATTCGTCCGCAGGAGGCGACCATCTACACGGTGGCGCGCGAGACACCGATCGCCGGCCTTGCCAAAGCAGCGCCCGAGGTGCTCGATGCCATTGCCGCACGCGTGCGCGCCCTCGGCATTCCCTGCCAGGTGAGCTACTAGCAAAACCACGCAGCGGCTAGTGTCAGCCATCCCGCTCCATCAGTTGCGGTGATATAGTTCCTATTTGTGCTGTTAAACCGCTTAAATCGGAACTATATCACCGCAACTTTTATGGACGCGTGGGTGGGCTATACTAGCTGCGAATGAAAGGAAGTTAGCCATGTATGACAAAGGACCCGTGCCTGGCCGCAACGACGCTTGCTGGTGCGGCAGCGGCAAAAAATATAAGAAATGCCATAGCGCCTTTGATGAGCGCCTCGAACGCTTGTGGGAAGAGGGCTGGGAGGTTCTGCCCCGCACGCTCTACAAGACTCCCGCCGATATCGAGGGCATCAAGCGATCGGCCGCCATCAACGTGGACGTGCTCGATTACGTAGGCGAGCACATCGCCGCGGGCATGACCACCAACCAGATCGACCAGATGATCTACGACTATACCGTCGAGCACGGTGGCACGCCGGCCGACCTCAACTACGAGGGCTACCCCAAGAGCGTGTGCACCTCGATCAATGATGTGGTCTGCCACGGTATCCCCTGCGATACGGACGTGCTGCACGAGGGCGACATCATCAACGTGGACTGCTCCACGATCTTGGACGGTTACTTTAGTGATTCGAGCCGCATGTTCTGCATCGGCGAGGTCTCGGCCGAGCGCCAGCGCCTGGTCGACGTCACCCGTGCCAGCGTGGAGGCGGGTCTGGCGGCCGTCAAGCCATGGCTGCCGTTGTCCGTTATGGCCGAGGCAGTGCAAAAGACCGTCGAGGACGCCGGCTTTAGCGTGGTGCGCGAGTACGGCGGACACGGCATCGGTAAGGAGTTCCACGAGGACCCGTTTGTGGGCTTTACCACCGAGGCGCCCGATGTGGACACCATCATGGCTCCGGGCATGGTCTTTACCATCGAGCCCATGGTCAACGCCGGGGCGCCCGACATCAAGATTAGCAAGGGCGACGGTTGGTGCGTGCGCACCAAGGACGGCAGCGATTCGGCCCAGTGCGAGGTACAGCTCGTGGTGACCGAGGACGGCTACGAGCTGCTGAGCTGGTAGCCGCGGATGCGCCGGATGCTGACGGGCACGCTCGTCTTGCATCCGGCGTTTTTGTTTGAACGTTTTACCTGATAAAACCTGCCAAAAATAAACCTGTCCCTTTTTGGTAGGTTGAGCGGAGAGGACTGCTTGTGAACATCCTGGTTTTGTTGCCCGTCAACAATCGCCATCGCGCAATTCTTGAGTCGAGCGCTCCGGGCGAGGACTTTATCTACACGAGCGCCGACGCCGCCACGCGCGAGCAGGTCGCCGGTGCGGACGTGATCTTGGGCAACATCGACCCTGACATGCTCACGGCATGCGAGCATCTCCAGCTGTTGCAATTGCAGACCGCCGGCTATGACGACTACCTTGCCGCCGGCACCGTGCCGGCTGACGCCAAGCTGTCTTGCTCGATCGGCGCCTACGGTCAGGCCGTAAGCGAGCACATGTTTGCCATGGTCCTTTCCATGATGAAGCGCCTGCCTGGCTACCAAGATTTACAGCGCGAACATCGCTGGGAAGACCTGGGGCCGGTCACCTCGCTCAAAAATGCCAACGTGCTGGTGCTGGGCGCGGGCGATATCGGCGGCCACTTTGCCACGCTCTGCCGCAGCATGGGTGCGCACGTCCGCGGCATCAAGCGCCATCCGCTCGTCTACCCCATTGTGTTTGAGGACATGGACGGCATGGACGCCCTGCCCGAGCGCCTGGCCGAGGCTGACATCGTCGCATCCTTTATGCCCAGCACGCCCGAGACCCGCGGTCTGGCGAACGCCGAGTTCTTCGCCGCGATGAAACCGGGCGCCTTCTTTGCCAACGGCGGCCGCGGCGATCTTGTGGTTGCCGACGACCTGGTTGCCGCTCTTGAGTCCGGACACCTTGCCGGTGCCGCGGTCGACGTCACCGACCCCGAGCCGCTGCCTGCGACAAGCCCCCTGTGGGATGCGCCCAACATGCTCATCACGCCGCACGTCTCGGGCTGGTTCCACCTGGCAACCACGCTCAACAACGTGGTCGACATTGCCGCAGAGAATCTGCGTCACCTGCAAGCCGGCGAAACTTTACGTTGTTGGATCGAACACTAGAAGGACGTCAGGTAGTTTCTTGCGTCTACTACACTCATTGCTGCGACGGGTGCGTGTGAACAGAGTTTGGCATCGTTGGTGACCAGAAGGTCTGCCTTTGCGCGCATTGCTGCCGCAATGATTAAATCGTCTTCGTAATCGCTATGGAGCTTACGCTGCTTGCTCGCCATCCATATGTCACTCAGGTCGCAGGGTACCGGCGTGGCAAGTTGCGACAACACGTCGAGGCAATCCCATGCAAGTGATGTCGCCGCCACGGCGGCATCTTGGGATAGCGAGCCATGCTCGCGCCGATACCACGCCTTATGTTCGCTCGAAATCAAATAGAACAGATCTTTGGACGATGTCGCCGCATACAGCAAATCCACCTGCGCCGTGCATGCATCGCGTAAAAACTCAATCGCCACCGAACGACCACGTCGTGAGGGAATGAAGTAATCGAGCCACACGTTGGTGTCAACCAAGATGCGCCTTGGAGCCTCACTCACTGTCTCTTATACACATCTGACGCTGCCGACG
>URBB01000160.1 GCA_900545835.1 uncultured Collinsella sp.
GCTTTCCCGGGCAAGAAGATCGTCATCGTCGGCGGCGGCACCGTCGGTTGCGAGACGGCCGACTACCTGGCCCCGCTGGTCAACGACCTGTCGCCGGCCAACCGCGACGTCACCGTCATCGAGATGACCAAGACGCTCGCCGCCAACGAGGGCGGCGCCGGTCGCGCGGTGCTCATCACGCGC
The DNA here is from genome assembly GCA_900545835.1 of uncultured Collinsella sp. Taxonomy (GTDB): domain Bacteria; phylum Actinomycetota; class Coriobacteriia; order Coriobacteriales; family Coriobacteriaceae; genus Collinsella. The sequence continues at coordinate 184 of URBB01000160.1, forward strand.
ATGCTCTCCAAGGGCGTTCACGTGCTGACCGAGGCCAAGGTGACCGAGATTACCGAGGATGCCATCAGCTACGAAAAGGACGGCGAGATCCACACCATCGCCGATGCCGATACGCTGGTACTTGCCATGGGCTATCGTCCCAATACCAAGTTGGCCGACGACCTTGCTGCAGCCGGCGTTACCACCCACGTGTTGGGCGATGCCAACAAGTGCGGCAACATCCGCGACGCCATCGGCGATGGCTACAAGGTTGCTTGCGAGCTCTAGTCAACCCCTTGGTGCATGTGAGGCCTATCCCCGCGGCGTCAGTCGGTAGATAGCAAAAAGCGGCGGTCGTCCCGTACATGGGACGACCGCCGCTTGCGTCAGCTGCAATGAGTCATGCGATTAGAGGTCCAGAATCTCCTTGACCTTGGCGATGATGGCCTCGTCGGTTGCGTTGGCAAAGAAGTACTCCTGGAAGTGCTCGCCGGCAAGTGCGCCCTTCACCAGGTCCTGATCGATCTCGCCCAGGACGTCGACGAGCGGACGCATGGTCACAGCGCGCACGCCGTCGAGGATCTTCTTGTTGCGCTGCTCGGGCTCAACGCGCTCGGCAGGATAGCCGTTGCCCGAACCAAAGCCAAAGAGCTTCTCAAAGGTGTACTCGAGGTTGAGCTCCTGGCCCCAGCCGTTCTTGAGGGCGAAGGGCATGGCAACGGCGTTGCCATCGTTGACCTGGGCAAAGGTGTAGGCGTCGAGCGGGTCGGCAACGTGGCCGCACAGCACGCCGGGGAAGGAGTTACAGGCGAGCATGGCGCCCTCGCCGGTGCCACAGCCGGTCACGACGTAGTCGGCAGCGCCGGAGTTGAGCAGCACGGCGGCCAGGATGCCGTTCTGCACATAGGTGAGGGGCTTGGAGTCGGCGTCGGCATACATGCCATAGTTAAAGACGGTGTGGCCCATGGGCTCGACAACCTTCTTAAGGGCAGCCTCGATCATAGGGTTCTTGGAGTTCTGAGAGTTTTCGTTGATCAGAGCGATTTTCATTGCGAATTACCTTCCTATTTCTAACTTGCGGTGGAATACGGACTGTTTTGCCTGATAGAAGCCAAAACCAATCCTTATCTCACCGCAACTCAAATGAAAAACGAGTGGATGAAACCTGATGTGGGCAGTTGCGGTGACGCTTATTGAGGCTGCTTTCCAATGTATGCGAGGATGCCGCCGTCGACGTAGAGGATGTGGCCGTTGACGAAGTTCGACGCGTCGGAAGCCAGGAACACGGCGGGGCCCTTCAGGTCCTCGGGCGTGCCCCAACGGGCGGCCGGCGTCTTGGCAATGATGAACTGGTCAAACGGATGGCGGCTTCCGTCAGGCTGCGTCTCGCGCAGCGGCGCGGTCTGCGGCGTGGCGATGTAGCCGGGCCCAATGCCGTTGCACTGGATGTTGGCCTCGCCAAACTCGGAGCAGATGTTCTTGGTGAGCATCTTCAGGCCGCCCTTGGCCGCGGCATAGCCGGCGATGGTCTCGCGACCCAGCTCGCTCATCATCGAGCAGATGTTGATGATCTTGCCGTGGCCCTTGGCGATCATGCCGGGCAGACAGGCCTTGGACACGATAAACGGTGCGTTGAGGTCAATATCGACGACACGACGGAAGTCCTCGGCGCTCATGTCGAGCATCGGGGTGCGCTGAATGACGCCGGCGTTGTTGACCAGGATATCGGGCGTGGTACCAAAGTCGGCCTCGATCTTGGCGATGAGCTCGGCGACGACGGCCTCGTCGGTGACGTCTGCCACGTAACCATGGGCCTCAAAGCCCAGCTCGCGGTAGTGCTTCTCGGCCTCGGCGACCTTGTCGGCGTGACGTGCGTTAAAGGCGATCTTGGCGCCGGCCTCTCCGAGCGCCTCGGCAATGGCCATACCGATGCCATAGGTGGCGCCGGTTACGAGCGCGACCTTGCCATCCAGGCGGAAGCTGTCCATAAGATCAGACATAGCGATCCTTTCAAAAGAAACGTTCATCTATATAAGTCTTGCTTTTCATACAAGGTCAGTATAGGAGAAGAGGGGGAATTAAAAGTCAGATTCTTCTAAAATCAGGTGAACGTTCACTTTTAAAAGGTAAACGGTGATCTCGCCCTTGCCGCGCGGACGTTTATTCGCTCTGTTCCTGCGCGCCCTCCGCAATCATGTTGCGGTTATACACCAGGTGCAGATACATCGCGTCGTGCGCGGCGGTGGGATTGCGCGAGGCGATGGCGTCGGCCACATCGCGGTGCGTGCGGATAGTTTCCTCGATGAGCTTTTTGCCGGTCACGTCGATAAAGAGGGGGACGGATGCCTTGAGCACGCCCATCAGGCGGGGAACGACGAGGTTTCCGGAGCTCTCGGCAATGGCATTGTGGAACGCGGTGTCGGCGGCGGAGTAATCCTCACCGGCCTCGGCCAGGCGCTCGGATTCGTCGCAGAGCTCTTTGATACAGACGACCTGGTCGTTGGTTGCGTGCTCGGCTGCCATGCGTGCAATCTGCGGCTCGATCATAAAGCGCACCTCGAGTAGGTCGCGCGCCAGACGCTGCTTGTCGTCGATAAAGGTAAAGCCCAGCGGGTCGTCGGCAACGCCGGGGTTTGACGCCACATAGGTGCCCGAACCCTGCTTAATGCGCACGATATTGCGCGACTGCAGCAACTTCATGGCCTCGCGCACGGTGCTCCTGCCGGCGCCCAAGCGCTCGACCAGCACGGTTTCCTTGGGCAGGCGATCGCCTTGCTCAAGGTGTTCATCCAGAATTAATTGAATGATTTTCTCCGATATTTGCTCGGGGAGTCCCGATTCGGCGCGGGCCATAGCTATACCTTTCATTACAAAATTCATCTGTGCTATTTAAGCGCACCACGAATACAAT
>URBB01000161.1 GCA_900545835.1 uncultured Collinsella sp.
AGCGTCAGATGTGTATAAGAGACAGCACCTGGACGCCGAGTCGATCCTGTGGCTCGAGCACTTCCTGCACAACTACCAGGGCGCGGTGCTTGCCGTCACACACGATCGCTACTTCCTGGATAACGTTGCCGAGTGGATCTGCGAGGTCGACCGCGGTCACCTTTATCCCTACAAGGGCAACTACTCCACGTATCTGGAGACCAAGGCCGCCCGTATCGAGGCGCAGGGCAACCGCGACGCCAAGCTCGCCAAGCGCATGGAGGCCGAGCTCGAGTGGGTACGCAGCTCGCCCAAGGCTCGCCAGGCCAAGAACAAGGCCCGTCTGGCTCGTTACGAGGAGATGGAGGCCGAGGCCCGCGCAAGCCAGAAGCTCGACTGGACCGACATCCGCATCCCCGTGGGCCCGCGTCTGGGCAACAAGGTGCTCGAGGCTCATCACCTGCACAAGGAGTTCGATGGCCGTGTGCTCATCGACGACCTATCGTTCACCCTGCCGCGCAACGGTATCGTGGGTGTCATCGGCCCCAACGGTGTGGGCAAGACTACGCTCTTCAAGACCATCGTGGGCCTGGAGCCGCTGACTTCGGGCGAGCTCGAGGTGGGCGAGACCGTCAAGATCTCCTATGTCGATCAGAACCGTTCCGGCATCGACCCCGATAAGAACCTGTGGGAGGTCGTCTCGGATGGCCTGGACCACATGATGGTCGGCGAGACCGAGGTTCCGAGCCGTGCTTATGTGGCGAGCTTTGGCTTTAAAGGCCAGGACCAGCAGAAGCGCGCCGGCGTACTCTCCGGTGGCGAGCGCAACCGTCTGAACTTGGCGCTTACGCTCAAGCAGGGCGGCAACCTGCTGCTCCTCGACGAGCCCACGAACGACCTCGACGTCGAGACGCTGTCCTCGCTCGAAGCGGCACTGCTCGAGTTCCCGGGCTGCTCGGTGGTCATTAGCCACGACCGTATGTTCCTGGACCGTGTCGCCACGCACATTCTGGCGTGGGAGGGCACCGACGAGAATCCGGGCAACTGGTATTGGTTTGAGGGCAACTTCGAGGCCTATCAGGCCAACCGCATCGAGCGCCTGGGCGAGGACGCAGCCCAGCCGCATCGTATTCACCGCAAGCTGACGCGCGATTAGTCGAGCTCAGGTGACCTAACGAGAAAGGGACGATAACCTTGGGGTTATCGTCCCTTTTTGTTACTTGGTAGAAGGCTCGACTTTATCGATGGCCCAGGTGGATCCGAGGCCACCGGTGGTATTGCGGCGGATGCGCACGGCAACCTCGCGGCGCTCGCCGGCCTGCGTGTAGCGCAGGGGGAAGCTTGCGCGGTTTCGCGCGGCCTCGATGGTACCGCGCTCGCGGGCGATCCAGTAGTACTCGCCGACAATGCCGAGGGTATCGGCGCCGTAGGGGAGATAGGTCGACAGCTGGTGCAGAAGCGGGCCGGGGCAGAAGACCTCGGTTGCGAAATCGACGGGGAAGTCCTCGGGGATGGCGGGCGCTACGGGTGCGGGGGCCGGTACCATCGCCGGTGCGAAGGCCTGCTCATTGACGGGCGTCATCTCGACGACGGGCACGGGTTCGGTGCCGAGTACTGATTCGGTGCCCACTTTCGGCATCGCCGCGGAACCTGCAGGCTCGACGATAGCGGGTGCGTCTGCGGTCGCGGTGTCGAGCTCAACCTGCGTCGCGCTCTCATTCTCGACGCTCGACTTTGCCTCGATGGGCGTGGATGCCATGGTGGTGATGCCGGCGTTTGCGTTCTCGGGGTCATAGACGACCGTGAGCGAGATGGCGGGCTGCGGCATCTCGGGCTCCGGCGCCGACTCGGTAGCGTCTTGATCAGCGGACTCGTCGGGCTGATTGTCCTCGGTCTCGTTGCCAAAGACATCGCTGTTTTGGAACGCAGGCGTCTCGGGTTGGTCAGCGGCTTCTTCGGTTGTCGACTTGGGCGCTTCGTTGAGCTCCACAGTGGCTTCCTGCTCGGATATGACTTCGGAATCGGTCGTGGCGGCGATTTCGGTTTCGGCTTCTGCCGTTACCTCAATAGCGACTTCGATCTCTGTCTCGGGCTCGGGTTCCGGCGCGGCTTCAACCATGGCTTCGGGCTCGGGACGCTTAACGTGCTTGGGGCGCACGGCCTTGAGGTCCTTCTCACCGCGCTTTTTCTTTTTGTAGGACTGCTTGGCGCCCTTGGCGGTCTTGGGCTTGTCCTCGCCCTTGGCAAGCGCAGCATCCCAGGCCTCGTTGGCGATGACGGTGGCATACAGGCGGCCGCCTTTAAAGACGGTCAGCTTAATGCAGTCGTTAAGTTCCTCGAGCAGCTCGCGCGTGGACTCAAAGCCCAGGTCATAAGCAGTCATGTCGCCTGCGGCGAGCGCCTCCTCGACCTGCGTCATAAACGTTTGCTTGCCGCATCCAATCGCATCGCGTAGCAGGCGATACAGATAGATGTGGTTGCCCAGCGAAAGCGTGGGCCTAACTATTGTCTTGCTCATGGCAAATCTCCTCTTTACACATGTAAAGCATCTTACCATCGCATAGCGTTCGCCATGGCGGCGCCCAAGGCAAACGGGCGCGAACCGCTGTCGATTCGCGCCCGTTATACAGGTCGGTTATCTATGAGAGGCAAATGTGCTTAGTTGCCCGATGCCGTGCCTTGGCTCGAGTTGTCAGATGCCGTGCCGGACGCGGTTCCGCTCGAGCTGTTCGAGCTGTTGGTGTTGCTGCTGTCTGTTGTGCCCGTTCCCGACGTGGTGTCGCTCGTCTGGCCGCCCGTGCTCGGCTGCGAACCGTCAGTCGTTTGGCTTGAGTCGGTCGTGCCGGACGGCGTGCTGCTGTTGGCCGTAGAGGAATCGGTGCCCTGCGATTGGTTTTGGGCGTTCGAGGACGAATTGGCAGAGGTAGAACTGTCTTGCGTGTCGTCCGTCTGTGCCTGCTGATCCTGCGGCTGAGTGTTGCCATTTGCATCGCTCTCGGTCGTGCGCGACGACAGGATTGGCTCTGTCTCTTATACACATCTGACGCTGCCGACGACGGAGAGAG
>URBB01000162.1 GCA_900545835.1 uncultured Collinsella sp.
ATTATGCCGAGCTGGTTAAAATTGCCGAGGAGGCGGGCGCCAAGGTGCTGCTCGATACCTCGGGCGCTTCGCTGGAGGCCGCGCTTGAGTCCGACGCCAAGCCCGAGCTCGTCAAGCCCAACCTGACCGAGATCAACGGCCTGCTGGGCACGTCCTTTACGACCGACGATGTCGATGCCCTGCGCGAGGCGCTTGCCGCCGACGGCCGCTTTGCCGGTATTCCCTGGGTTGTCGTCTCGATGGGTGCTGCCGGCTCGGTGGGCTTCCATGAGGGCCGTGCGTTCCGCGCCAAGACGCCCGCGATTGCCGCAGTCAACGCGACGGGTTCCGGCGACTCGACCATCGCCGGCTTTGCACACGCTATTGCTGCCGGCGCCGACGATGTCACCGTGCTCAAGACCGCCAATGCCTGTGGCAAGCTCAACGCCATGGATCCCAAGACCGGCCACCTAGTCATGGACCGCTGGGACGAGGTCTACAACAGTGTTGTCGTGACTGAGCTCTAGGAGTCGCGACATCGAACATTCAAAAACGGCGCCCGTCGGCGATGTTGCCGGCGGGCGCCGTTGTCGTGTGGGCGGTTATGTCGTGGCCGCTGATGAGGCTCGAACCTGTATGCTACAGTGAGTCGATAAAGCGCTGTTGGGCGGCGCGGCCGGCTTCGTCCCACTTAAAGACGCCGGCGTTGTCGAGCACGTGGCCAAACACCACGCCGACCTCCTCGTGCAGGATATCGATGGCGTTGTCGGCCGTAAGCTCGTCGGCGCGGCGAGCAAAGACGTCCTCGGCCCACGCGGCATGGCTGCGGCAAAGGTCGTCGCCCTCGAGCGCGCCAGCAAGGTCGTAGCTGGCATCGGCCTTGGCCGCCAGCAAGTGCTCGCGGACAGCGCCGAGCTCGGGAACCAAGCGCGGCGGCAAAATGGCCAGGCCCATGACCTCGATCAGGCCGATGTTCTCCTTCTTGATGTGGTGGTACTCGGCATGCGGGTGGAATACGCCCAGCGGATGCTCGTCGGTCGTGATGTTGCAGCGAAGCGCCAGGTAGGCCTCGTAAATTTCGCCGCCGGCATTGCCGCGGGAGTCGACGCGGCGGATGACGGGCGTCACGGTGTTGTGCGCCACGCCGTCGGCTGTGTGCGCGATGACGCCCACCGACTCATCGGTCCACTCGCGCCAGGCGAGGATGATCTTCTCGGCGGCGTCGAGCAGCTGGGCGCGGTCGTGCGAGCGCAGTCGCAGCACCGAAAGCGGCCACTGCAACACGGTACCGCTGACCTGGTCAAAGCCGGGCACGCTAAACTGCGAGACCTCGGCGGCATGCATCATGGGGAACTCGTGCGCGCCGCCCTGGAAGTGGTCGTGCGACAGAATCGAGCCGCCCACGATGGGCAGGTCGGCGTTGGAGCCAATAAAGTAATGCGGGAACAGGTCCACAAAGTCGAGCAGGCAGGTCAGACCCTTGCGGTCGACGTGCATCGGACGATGCTCGGAGCTCATGGCAATGCAGTGCTCGTTAAAGTACGCGTACGGGCTGTACTGGAAGCCCCAGCGCTCGCCGTCGAGCTGGATGGGGATGACGCGCAGATTCTGGCGGGCGGGGTGAGCGCCGCCGTCGGCTGCGGCGGAGCGTCCGGGATAGCCCTCGTTTTCGATGCAGAGCTGGCAGGCGGGATACTTCTTGCCCGTGTTCTTAGCTGCACCTGCCGCGGCGATATCGCGCGGGTCCTTCTCAGGCTTGGACAGGTTGATGGTGATCTCCAGGTCGCCCCAGTTGGTGGGGGTGCTCCATTTGATGTTGCGCGCGATGGCGGCGCGGCGCACGTAGCCGCCGTCGCAGCACAGACCGTAGAACCAGTCGGTCGCGGCGCGGGGCTCGTTGACGCCCATGCGGCCGTTGAACTCCTCGTTTACAACCGAAGGCCTCGGCATGAGCGCGCCCATAATGCGCATGGCAATGCGGTCGCGGCCAGACGCCGTGTCCTCGGCGGCGCCGTTGGCAACGGCAGCCTCGGCAAGCGCAGCAAGCGTGCCCTCCAGGTCAAAGTTGGGCAGGGTATCGGGGTGCAAGAGCGAGAGTTTCTCGACCTGGAGCGCCCAGGCCATGTCGAGCGCCGGGCCCGTAGCACCGATGCACTCGAGAATGGTGTTATACGCCCAGATGCGATCGTCCTGGCCGATCATCGATCGGTGGATAGCGTACTCGATCAGGTTCTGCGCGGCCTCGCGCACGTCAGTCATTACAGCCATGCCGCGTAAGCCCCCTTGTCAGAAATTGCGTAGTGGCGGGCAGAGCCCTCGCCCAGCCAGCCGTTCATCTTGGTGATAAAGGTGTCGACCAGGTCGAGCGGCACGAAGGCCTGGATGGTGCCACCAAAGCCGCCACCGTGGATACGGACGGCGCCACGGCCGTCGAGCACGTGCTCGGCCAGTGCCAGGGCATACATCGAAGGCTGCTCGGAGCCCAGCTTGGCAACGACATTCTGCAGGTACATGGCAGAGCTGGCGCCGGACTCGCGCGTCAGGACCAGGAACTGATCGATGTCGCCGGCGTTCAGGGCAGCCCAGCGCTTATCGACCAGGCCGTTTTCGTACCAGTAGTGAACGGCGCGCAGGCACGCGCGGTCACCCAGCTTGGCGCGCAGCTCGGGCAGCTTGGCATCAAAGTCGGCAACGTTGACTTCGCACAGGCGTGCCTTGCCAAACTCGGCGGCAACATCCTGCATCTCGCGCGGAACGGCGGCGTAGTCGTCGGTAGCGGCCACGTGGTCGGCACCGACCTTAACGAGCACGAGCGCATAGCCGTGATCCTCAAAGTTGAGCTCGAGCTTCTGGGTTTTAGGCTGAGCCTGGTCCTCAAAGTCCATGTAGGCAAGGCCGCCCAGGCACACAGCGGCCTGGTCCATCAGACCGCAGGGCTTGCCGTAATAGTTGTTC
>URBB01000163.1 GCA_900545835.1 uncultured Collinsella sp.
ACACTCTCTCCGTCGTCGGCAGCGTCAGATGTGTATAAGAGACAGTTGCGTATCCTGGCCGCCGGCTCGCCCAGACAATGCATGGCAAGGCGCGCAAAGAGCCGATACGATGGCTCTAGAATCCCCGCACGATTCATGGACATCCAGGCCGCAAGATCGCTGTCTCGGCCCGCACAGGCCAAATGCAGCGCCACCATCCAGGCTTCTGCGCCACCAACCTGCGTCTGGCTTATATCGAGCAACTCCGCTTCCTCGCGCACCGAAACCATCGATGTATTTCGCAGATACGCTGCGCGCTCCAGCAGCAATGCGTTATCGCGCATGTACGCAATCGACTCCTCGGCAAGTTTGAGCACTTGGACCGCACGGAACTTTGCATTAACCGGCCGTCCCTCTGCCAGCGACTGCCAGCCTTCTAGCAACAGGCCAAACAGCTGAATCTGGTTGTCGCGCATGCGCACGGCAAAACGATCGAGCTCGTTGAATGCCGCATCGTCGGTTACCGGCAAGCCGGAAAGGAGCCGCCGTGCCGCCAACACCATGCGCACCCAGATAGCCATCGCCTTAAGCCCACGTACGTCGAGCGCCTCCCGCACCATCGTCATCTCGTCGTCGCGCTCGTCGGTTCCCGCAAACGACCCGTCAAAGAGCTCCACCAGCATGCTATCGGCCCGTATAACAATCCCCGCGATGTCGAGCTCGCAGTCGTAGGCCTTACTCGTTTTGAGCTGCTGTAGAACGCCGCCGTCATCTCCCCGCTCGGTCAGACAGCGCTTGACCTCGATATGCGCAGACAACATATCGAGTGCGGTATGGGATGTCTCGATTTCTGGCACGGCCAGATTCGTAGGAAGCCCAAGCCCGTTGTCCCCATAGCAAACAGCCGTCAGTGTCTGGGCCACCCTCCATGAAACAGGGTCTATTTCGCAGGCCGCCCGTTCGCCCCCGCGCTCGATGACCGATGCCGTATAGCGGGCGAGCTTTGTGTTGGACACGCTGACCGCTGCCAGATATACGCCGAGTGCCTCGGCAGGCGTTGGCTCTGGAGCCGGATCGTCAGCATCGATCGTGCCCAGCGCTGCTCGGCAGATATCGGCCCCGTGCCCCGTCAGAGCAAGATCGACCCCATACTGCCCAGCAAGTTCAAGGACCGCCTCACGGTCCAAAAAGGCGTCCGCCAGGCCCATCGCCGCATCGCATCGGCCCGCCTTAAGCAAAATCCGGGCCGCCCTCGGAACAAGTTCGGGGCGAACCTCGGCCACCAACTTACGCAAACGCAAGCGTCCGTTATCCTCCGTGCCCAAACACGTAAAACTCCGCTCGGCGGGATCCAAGCCAAAGATCGGGTAGTCGCGTACAAAGTAGGACTGGTCGACCATCGACAGCCTCACCCCACAGGCCTCGAGTTCTGCGATATTGCCCTCGCCCATCAAAACCATGAGACATGCCACGCAAAACAGCGCATTATTGTCGAGCGAAGCCAGATCGGCAAGTGCCGCGCCATATACGTTGACAATCTCGTTTTCGAGCAGACCGGCTACGTCGCCTTGGCCATACAGACCCGTCTGCAATGCCGAAACGAGCTCGGGCACGCCCTGCGTGAGCTGATAGAAGTCGAGCGATGTGCTGATCGAAAACGCCGATGCCCACGCCGAATACTCATAGGCATGCACCTTGAGCATCTGCGCATTGATCTTAACCGAATCGCCCAGCCCATGAATCAACTGACGATTTGAAGGACGGCAGGAGATAAAGACCCCTATCCCCATAGCGCGCAGGCCGCGAATCCTGTCGATGAGGTCTTCGGTATCGTGCTGATCGAGGTTTGGCACATTATCAATCGCGATAAGGGAGTGCGGTTTGTCTTTGAGTTCTTCGGTTACCACCTCGAGCTGCATAAACACCTCGCGCCCAATGGCACGATCGGCCTCGATAATCCGCACGGAGCCTCGCGTCGGGTCGCATTTAACCTCATGGGTGTACTGCAGCAGCACCGAGGTCTTCCCAAACCCGTCGGGCGCATAAAGAACCACGATGCCGGCCTTTCGGCCCTTGGCGATAAGCTCATTCATCAAGCGTTCGCGTCGCACCATATAGCCTCCGCCCAGCGGCATCAGCTCGAGCTCGTCTATACTGCTCAAATCGTTTACCATGCCCGCTCCTCAACTCGACCGTATGGACACTGTAGCCGCAAGACCATACAAGCCGCGCTATGAATAGAGCGACCTTGTGTTTTAGGTTGTCTTTTGGTACGCAAGCGGCAAGTTTTTGTACAGCGAGGGCCGATTGTTATTAATCCCCCGACTAATCGGTCTTTAAGCAGGTAAATGAGCTTGTCAGCTTGTCCCATCTAAGCGGCAGTGTAACGCAGATGAACAAGGTTCAGCCATGTCATTCAACTCGCCTAGTACCCGCTACCGTCTACGACCTTTTAGTGGCATTTTTGCATAGAATCTGGTATGGAATGAATCAAGCTGTTGGGCATCCGGCATTCGTCAAGCTTGCGGCAAGTTTTTGGTCAAGTGGGCGGAAAAGGATAGCAAAAAGGCCCCCGCAAAGCGGAGGCCTCAGGCAAGGCTATGTCGAGCTGCAGGATTCGCGCTACTCGCAGAGCGAAAGGGCAGCCTCGTCGGCAACGACAACGCAGTTGGTGTGCAGCTGCAGGATCGAAGCCGGGCACGCGGGCGTAACCGGACCGTAGCACATGTCATGCACGGCCTGAGCCTTGGCCTCGCCGTTGGCGACGACCAGGATCATGCGGGCATACATGATGGTCTGGGTACCCATGGTGTAGGCCTGACGGGGAACGTCGTCGATGCTGTCGAACAGGCGGCTGTTGGCCTGAATGGTGCTCTCGGTGAGGT
>URBB01000164.1 GCA_900545835.1 uncultured Collinsella sp.
GGAGATGTGTATAAGAGACAGGGGCACGCTGCTGTGCGCCGCAGCCCCTGATTTCCTGTTCCTCATCATCGGTCGCGTGTTGCAAGCGGCGGGCTCAGGCGTGCTCATGCCGCTTGTCTCGGTGGTTCCCATGCTGGTGTTCCCCGTCGAGAAACGAGGAACGGCTATGGGCATGGCGGGCATCGTCATGTCGGCGGGTCCCGCGGTCGGCCCCGTCGTAGGCGGCGCGGTGATCGACACGTACGGCTGGCGCACCATGATCGGCGCCATCGTCCCCCTCGCAATTCTCGTGCTGGTGCTGGGCGTGTTCATGCTGAAAAACGTGGGCGAGCTGAAGAACCCCAAGCTCGACCTGCCCTCGGTCGTCCTCTCCACCATCGCCTTCGGCGGACTTCTCTACGGGTTCTCGAGCGCCTCGTCGATGGGTTGGGGCAACCCCGTGGTGCTCGGCTCGATCGTCGCGGGTGTCGTGTGCTTGGTGCTGTTCGTCGTACGCCAGGGCAAAATCGAGGACCCGCTGCTTCAACTGGGCACGCTCAAGACGCGCGAGTTCCGCGTGGCCGCCATCATCGTCACGCTCATCAACGCCGCATGCCTGGTCACCAACACGCTGTTGCCGTTGCTGCTGCAAACCTCGCTTGGCGCTTCGGCCTTCGAAACCGGCATGGCCATGCTTCCCGCCGCGGCGGTGGGCATCATCATCAGCCCTATCTCCGGCGTGGTGTTCGACAAGTTCGGTCCGCGTGCCATCTCGATCGTCGGCCTGGCCCTCATGACCGGCGCCCTGTTCCTGCTCTCGCTTTCGACGGTAAACACGCCCATCTTGGTGGTTGCGCTGTTCTGCATGCTGCAGTCCGCCGGCCAGTCGCTCGCGAACATGCCGGTGAACACATGGGGTGTCAATGCCTTGAAAAATGACATGATCGCCCACGGCAACGCCATCGCGAACACCGGCCGCCAGGTCGCCGGCGGTTTGTGCACGGCGCTCATCATCACGGTCATGACAAGCGTCACCGCGTCGGCCGGCGTCGATGCGAGCATCCAAGTAGCCACCGCCGTGGGCGCGGGCGTCGCTTACAAGGTGTGCGCGGCAATCGGCCTCGTTTCCCTTATCTGCGCCATATTCAGCGTGCGCACCAAGAAAACCGCACCGAAAACGAAGGAGGCATAAGCGATGTCCGAGATTCTGTCCGAGCGCATCCCGCTCGAGCTCGAGGGGACGCCCGTTTCGAGCATCATGATTGAAGAGCCGTTCACCTGCACGCAGGATTGCACGATTTCCGACGTGGTGCGCATGCTCGCCGAAAACGAGGTGAGCAGCATGCCCGTAATCGATGAGCGCAACCAGGTGGTCGGGTTCATCTCCGACGGCGATGTCATGGGAGCCATCGCGCAGCATCGCGCTCACACCATCTTCACGGGCGGCGACGCGTCCATGCTGTACTTCGACGATCAGAGCCTTGAGCAGCGCATCGAAGACCTGAAGGATCGCTGCGTCATGGATTTCGCGACGCGCCAGGTAGTGTGTGCCCGTCCCGAGCAGAGCATCGCCCGCGTCGCCGCGCTGCTGGCGAAGAAGAAGTTCAAGAAGCTTCCTGTGGTTGATGACGAGGGCAAACTCGTGGGGGTCATCCGCCGTTCCGCCATCACCAAATACATCTTCGGCATCCTTTTCCAATAGGGGCAGGTCGCACTTGAGGCGAACATCTCGAGGCATCGAGCCAGCAACTGGACTAGACAACCTTGACACGCACGCGCTTTCCCTCGATGCTTCGGTAAGGGGAGCTGCGAAAATCGCAGCACGGGTGATCGGCACCGCGCCCCCGAAGGCAAAAGCGAACACGGGAGCGATACGATGGGAAAAGTCCTGGACGAAGATTTGGTTTATGAGATTCTCTCCGTCGTGGCAGAGATTCCGGCGGGATGCGTCGCCTCGTACGGTCAGATAGCGCGCCTCATCGGCAGGGAGAAAAACTCTCGCCTGGTCGGAGCGGTGCTGAGCGAGGCGGATCGCTACGGCGATTATCCCTGCCACCGCGTCGTCAACCACGCGGGACGCCTCGCGCCAAACTTCCCCGACCAGCGAGCACTACTGACGGAGGAAGGAGTTGCCTTCCGAGACAACGGCTGCGTCGACATGAAAAAGCACCAGTGGAACGAGTAGCCAGGCAGCGTAGCGTCGAAAGGAGCGACGCCACGGGGAACGACCTGCGCCCCGCCGCCGGACAACCTATGGCAAAGTGACACGTCCCACAAAGAGCGGCGCACCAGTACGAGACACGACCGCGACGTAAAAAGACCCTATGATACTCGTAAGCATCTATCTGATTGCCCGCCTCGAGGTACCCAAAGAACGAGAGATGCCGAAACCCCTAGACAAAGAAAAAGGTCGGGAGCTTTTATGCTTCCGACCTGAAGTTTCATGGTCGCGGGGGGCGGATTTGAACCACCGACCTTCGGGTTATGAGGTCGCTACGACGTTGTTTCATTCAGACATTTCGACCCAAATTGAAGTCAATATAACTCCAGGTCATTTGATGTTTTCATAGATTTACGAAAGAAAAGTACGCGGAATAATTCGACCCAAATTCGACCCACAACGAGCTTGAAAGCGGTCAGGCGGAGCATTACCCTTGGGGTGTGACCCCACGCAGGGCCCACCACCAAGGGTAATGCCCACCCGCCCCAGCCCTTTGCGCCATTCCGCGCAACCGAGCGCGATTCCCAGGCACTTCAGGCACTGTCTCTTATACACATCTCCGAGCCCACGAGACCGGAGCCTATCTC
>URBB01000165.1 GCA_900545835.1 uncultured Collinsella sp.
CTTCTCGTCATACTCGAGTGTCTCGGCCGTAGCGAAGATGGGAGCGGCGACGGTCACGGCGTCGGTCGGCATCTTGGTGCGCGGCTTAACGATGGCAGCGAGCGCGTCGATCCAATCCTCGCCGTACTCGACATTACCCTCGATGAGACCAGCCTCGTGCAGCTCGGGGACCATGATCTCGTCGGCAAACTGGGCATCGGACATGCCGTAATGTACTCAGCGTTAACCCAATCGAGCTTCTTGGGGTCGAAGGTCGCCGGGTTCTTGGAAATGCGGTCGAGCGAGAACTTGCTGGCCAGGACATCGCGCGGGATGATCGTGGTCTCGCCGTCGAGCGACCAGCCCAGCAGAGCCAGATAGTTGACGAAGGCATCGGACAGGTAACCGGCGTCGCGGTACTCCTCCACCGAGGTGGCGCCGTGGCGCTTGGAGAGCTTTTTGCCGTCGGCACCCAAGATCATGGAGATGTGGGCGAACGTGGGCACGGGCGCGCCGAGGGCCTCATAGACCATGACCTGACGCGGGGTGTTGGACAGGTGGTCGTCGCCACGGATGACATGGGTAATCTTCATCATGGCGTCGTCGACGACGGTCGCGAAGTTGTACGTGGGCGTGCCATCGGAGCGGAAGATGACAAAGTCGTCGAGCTCCTTGGCGTCGAAGGACACCTCGCCGTGGACGGCGTCGTGGATGACGACGTCGCCGCGATCCTCGGGCACCTTGATGCGCAGGACATAGGACTCGCCGGCCTCGATGCGGCGGCGGGCCTCCTCGGGATCAAGATCGCGGCAACGGCGCTGATAGCCCTGGAAGGGGTCCTTGCGCTCCTGCGCGGCCTTACGATCGGCGTCGAGCTGCTCCTTGGTGCAGAAGCAGGGATAGGCCTTGCCCTCGTCCCAAAGCTTCTGGGCGGCCTGCTTGTACAGGTCCAGGCGCTCGGTCTGGGCGTAGGGGCCAAAGTCGCCGCCCACCTCGGGACCCTCGTCCCAGTCCAGGCCCAGCCAACGCATGGCGCGCAGGATGATCTGCGTGTTCTCGTCGGTGGAACGGGTGGGATCGGTGTCGTCGATGCGCAGGATGAACGTGCCGCCGTTTGCACGGGCGAAAGCCCAGTTATAGATAGCGGTGCGGGCGCCGCCGATGTGCAGCTTGCCCGTCGGTGAGGGTGCAAAGCGGACGCGAACGTCTGATGCCATGGATATCTCCTCGATTGCAGGATGGATGTCTAACCGCACCAGTATAAAGCATCAAGGCAACCTCCGCACAAAGGGCACCGACCTACTCATTGGGGACAGACTTAAATGACCAGTCTTTGGGCAACCTGTCGGCACTTAGGAAGACTGGTCATTTAAGTCTGTCCCCAATGAGTAGGTGCGGAAAGGGTGTGAATGTTTGATTTACGCGCTATGATGTGCCCTTGCATAGAGAGCCCGGCGGAATGGTAACGGTCGCCGGGACACGTTTTTGAAAGGACAATCATGTCAGAAGAACTTCGTTCCATCCCACCCCAACACGGATCCTTTGTTTTTACGTCGGAGTCGGTGACCGAAGGTCATCCCGATAAGATCGCTGACCAGATCAGCGACGCCGTCCTCGACGCAATCCTCGCCAAAGAAATAGAGCTGCAGGAGCAGGGCTACATCGCCCCCAACGGCGTGCCCGCTAACGTGGAGAACGTCCGCTGCGCTTGCGAGACCCTCGTGACCACCGGGACCGTCATCGTCGCCGGCGAGATTCGTACCCAGGCCTACGTCGACGTGCAGGAGATTGCCCGTGGCGTTATCCGACGCATTGGCTACAATCGTGCCAAGTTTGGTTTTGACTGCGACACCTGCGGCGTTATGAGCCTCATCCACGAGCAGTCGCCCGATATCGCCCAGGGCGTTGACGAGTCCTTCGAGACCCAAACCGGCGCTACCACCGACCCGATCGACCTGATCGGTGCCGGCGACCAGGGCATGATGTTCGGTTATGCCTCCAACGAGACCAAGACCCTCATGCCCATGCCACACTACCTGGCAAGCCGCCTGGCCGAGCGCCTGGCCGCCGTGCGTCACGACGGTACCCTCGCCTATCTGCGTCCCGACGGCAAGACCCAGGTCACCGTGCGCTACGAGGAAGGCAAGCCCGTCGAGGTCACGACCATCGTCATCTCCACGCAGCACGCCGCCGAGATCGAGGACATGGGCAAGATCAAGGCCGACCTCATCGAACACGTCATCACCCCGGTCATGGCCGCTGAGAACATGCCGTGGGACAACGCGGACATCTACGTGAACCCCACCGGTCGCTTTGTCGTAGGCGGCCCCATGGGCGACACGGGCCTCACCGGCCGCAAGATCATCGTCGACACCTACGGCGGCTACGGCCGTCACGGCGGCGGTGCCTTTAGCGGCAAGGACTGCACCAAGGTTGACCGCTCCGCCGCGTATGCCGCGCGCTGGGTCGCCAAGAACGTGGTCGCCGCCGGTCTGGCCGACCGCTGCGAAGTCGAGCTTGCCTACGCCATCGGCGTTTCCAAGCCCCTCTCAATCATGGTCGACACCTTCGGTACCGCGCATGTTGCCGAGGACAAGATCGTCGAGGCCGTAGAGAAGACCTTCGACCTGCGCCCGGGCGCAATCATCCGCGACCTAGACCTGCGTCGCCCCATCTACGAAAAGACGGCAGCCTACGGTCACTTCGGCCGCGAAGACCCCGACTTCACCTGGGAGAAAACCGACCGAGTCAAAGACTGTCTCTTATACACATCTCCGAGCCCACGAGACCGGAGCC
>URBB01000166.1 GCA_900545835.1 uncultured Collinsella sp.
GCTGCGAACATTTGGTGGGCGTTAGAAGATTTGAACTTCTGACCTCTTCCGTGTCAGGGAAGCGCTCTCCCCCTGAGCTAAACGCCCGATCAAGGGTGCGCAAGCGCGCAAGGGATAATATAACGGAGCCTGAACTCGGTGGCAAGAACATTTTTAAAAATCGCTTACATTGTGGAATTCGGGGGCTTCGTCATATCCATTTTAAAAGAGCCTGCTGCCGCGATTTGGCTGTCGCATAATGCAAGGCCATTGCGGTATCGAGCTATGGAAAGACACCTGCGGAATTGTCCTACCGATAAGCGGACAAGCCTCCAGCTGGTGACTTCGCCGTGGTAAGGTAAGCCGAATTGTTTCCAGGCTGTTTCGGGGGAGTGGAATGAGCAAAGAGTGTGTCGAGCAGGTCGAAGGCGCAGGGGCTTCGGTGCCGATGACCGATATATCGAACATTGATGTGCCCGAGGGCACCGACGAGCTCAGCCGCAACACCCGTCGCGCATGGCGCGACCGCCTGAACAGCGCTTCGACGCGCAAGATGATCACGGGCGTCTTGGCTACGCTGGTGGGCGGTTCGTTTTGGGGCTTCTCGGGCACCAGCGCGAGTTTTTTGTTCGATACCTACCATGTCGATACGCTGTGGCTTATGAGCGTGCGTCAGATTCTCGCCGGTCTACTCTTTATGGCCGTGGTTGTTACGCGCGACCGCGAGCGCCTGATTAAGCTCTGGACCACACCCGCTGATCGCAAGCAGCTGCTGCTCTTTACCGCTTTTGGCCTGCTGTTCAACCAGTTTTGCTATCTTTCGGCCGTGCGCCTGACTAATGCCGGAACCGCGACGGTGCTCCAGTGCCTGCAGCTCGTTATCATCATGGGCTACGCCTGCGTGACCGATCGCCGCATGCCGCGTACTCGCGAAGTCATCGGCATTGGCCTGGCTCTGGGTGGAACCTTTTTAATCGCCACCGGCGGCGACCCCACCAGCCTGAATATCTCGCCGCTTGGCCTGGCAGCAGGTCTTATGTGTGCGGTCAGCGCCGCGTGTATGGCGGTGATTCCCGCCAAGATCCTGCCCGAATACGGCAGCCCCATCGTCACGGGCTCGGCAATGCTCACGGCGGGCGTGGTCTCGTGCGTCTTCGTGCAGCCCTGGGCGCATATGCCGGCGCTCGACGCTGCCGGCATCGAGGCGCTCGCGGTGTTCGTGGTTATCGGCTCGTTTTTTGCTTACATGCTTTATATGCAGGGCGTTAAGGACATCGGCTCGGTGCGCGCGAGCCTCATCGGAACTGTGGAGCCGGTTTCGGCGACCATCACCAGCGCCGTTATGCTGGGGACGGTGTTTTTGCCGACCGACCTTATCGGCTTTGCCATGATCATCGTGATGATGTTCCTCACGGTGTAGCTGGTGCCGCTGCCAAGACGGAAAAGGTGTTGTGCCGCATTTTCGCCAATTGATGTCCGTGTCTGGAGTTTAGCTGTCGATGCTCAAAATGCCATAAACTAGTAACGTTATGGACTTTTTCATTGCGACTCAATTGCGAGGATTTCTTTATGGCTGGTAATCACTTTAAGGGCAGCGATAGCGGCCGCCCTGCAGTTCCGCCGCGTCCGAACGGGGCTGGTAAGGCCGGCACGCCGGGCGGCGCTGGACAGGGCGGTTCCGGTAAGCGCGTGTCCCCGGGCGAGACGGCGATGTTTACCGCTCTGTACGAGCAGTCTCAAAAGGCAAAAAAGACCGGCCGTGCAAGAGGAAATGTCTTTGCGGGCGGTGCAACCTCTGCGTCGCAGCCGAGCGGGGCTCCTTCGGTACCTGCGAACAACGCAGGTGCTGCCAACGCCGCGAATGGCGCCGGCAACGTTAATGCCGGCAAGGCCGACAACAATACTCCCTCTGCCGGTGGCGCGGGGCTTACGGGTAACCTCGGCACGATTTACACCGGCGCCTCCGAGACTGGTACGTTCGCCCGCCTGGATGATAGCGGTGCCGAGTTTGCGGGCTCGGGTTCCAAGGAAGATTATTACGATTTTGGCTTGAACTACGGTAGCGATGCTTCGTCGAGTTCGACCTCTGACGGTCTGGTCCGTCATCGCCATCGCAAGGGCGAGCGCAAAAAGCGTCACACCGGCGCCATTATTGCCGTTGTAGTCGCGGTGCTTCTCGTTGCGCTTGGCGCAAGCGGCTTTATGCTGCTTAACTCGGCAAAGACCGTAAAGAGCGAAGCGAAGGAGGCTGTCGAGATCGTCGGTGGCCTTAAGGACAAGGTCACGTCGGGCGATTTTTCGACGCTGCCTGACGACGCGAAGAAGATCGATGAGCTCTGTAACAGCATGAAGGCGAAGACCTCGAGCCCGCTGTGGGCGGCGGCTTCGTTTATCCCGGTGTATGGCAGCGATATCAATGCGGCCCGCACCATGATTGACGCCCTGTCCGATGTCTCGAGCAATGCGCTGGTTCCCATGGCCGACAACCTCTCGCAGGCTACGCCCGGCAAGCTGTTCCAGGACGGCATGATTAACGTGTCCGCGCTACAGGCGGTCGCCGATTCGCTTTCCAATAGCTCGAAGGTGTTCAAGAGCGCCAACGAGAAGGTCCAGGGCATTGGCGATACTCATATTTCCCAGGTGACCGAGCTGGTCGATAAGGCCAAGGACGGCTTTGCCACCCTCAACGGTGCGGTTGACGCGGCGGAGAAGGTCGCCCCCGTCCTCCCCCAGATGCTCGGCGCCAACGGCCAGACGCG
>URBB01000167.1 GCA_900545835.1 uncultured Collinsella sp.
GTCTTCCATCGAAAGCTGACCGGCTACCTGGTCGCGCTTTGCATGGCGGCGCGGCAGCAAAGTTGTCTTTGCGGTCTCAATCGGAGCCTCGTCGTCCTCGTCATCACCCTCGGTGAGCTCAATCTCGCTCTCGGACCAAGACGGGTCGGGCTCACTCGTATTGAGTTTGGGCGCAGCCTTGCCCTTCTTGGCATGGCGGCGCGGCAACAGCGTTGTCTTGGCCCGCTCGGCCTCCACGGCCTCAGACACGTCGACAAACGGATCTTCGTCCACGTCCTCATCGTCCAGAATCGGATCGACTTCGCTACCCATAACCGTAGTCACGGCCGCATCGGAGCCCTTTTGACGAAGAATGCTCAGATGCGGACGGGCGACACCAGGCACCGACAGGGCCTCATCGTCACCCCACGGACTCGCGTTGACGTCGGCACGACGGCGCTCGGCAAAATCTGCCGCACGGTCGCGGGCAGAGCGCAAAACGCCGCCCACCGAAAAGCCAATGATGACCAAGCCCACGACGACAAGGCCCAACAGGACTACCATCGCGATAGGCTTACCCAGGGCATTTTGCAGCGCACTCGCAATAAACGCACCGATGTAGCCACCCGAGGCGGACAGATTTTGCGGCGTGAACATAAGGTCGCACGAGTCGCTCGTACCTGGCACCATCAACGAAAGAATGGAGACGACGGCGATAAAGACCACGGCGCCGCCCGCAACAGAGCGCGCGTTGAGCGGCGAGTCCTCGCCTAAAAAGAGCGTGGCGGCAAACAGCAAAATAACGATCGGCAGCACGTAGGCGCCCAGACCAAAGCCCAAGTGGTAGAAACCGGCAACCGCAGCCGTAACGGGCGCAGTCGCCGGCGAAATCACGGCAATAAAGGACGCAATCGCCAAAACGGCAATGACCACGCCGGCGATATCGCGGTTGGCCGAGGGCTCGACCAAGGGCTCGAAATCATCGAACTCGGACTCGTGGCCCTTATTGGCACGCAGATGGGAACCGGCACCCTTAGCAGATGCCGGTTGGTTGTTGGCCTTATTGCCTTTGGCGTTTTGTGCAGATCCGCGCGCCAAACTAAACCTCCATGACGACCGGGATGATCATCGGGCGGGTGCGCGTACGGCTCCAGATAAAGTTAGAGAGCGAATCGCGCACGGCCTTGCGAATGGCATCGGAACCGCTGCTCGTAAAGCTGAACTTGCCCTTCTCGATCGTCTTCATAATGGATACGGAGGCATCCTCGGAGAACTGGTCGTCGATGGCAAACGAGACGCCGCGGCCCGAGAACTCGATGGCCTCGATCTTCTTGTGCTTGAGCGAGACGATGGCAACAGCGGTAACCATACCGTCGTTGGCGAGCTTCTGACGATCGCGCAGGACGATGGGGTCGGTATCGCCGATACGCAGGCCGTCGACGTAGACGACGCCGGACTCGACGGGCGTACCGCGTTTGACGATACCGCCGCGCATCTCGAGCGTATCGCCGTTATCGAGGATAAAGATATGATCGTCCTTGATGCCCATCTTGCGAGCCAGCTGGGCATGGGCGCGCAGATGCACGGCTTCACCGTGAACCGGCATAAAGTACGTGGGCTTGGCCATGGCCATCAGGAGCTTGAGCTCCTCCTGGCTACCGTGGCCCGAGACGTGGACAAGAGCGCGGTTCTTATCCCACACGTCGCAACCGAGCTTGGCCAGGCTGTTGACGACCTGCTGGACGGCTTTCTCATTGCCGGGAACAGGAGTTGCCGAGAGGATGACGGTATCGCCCTCGTGGATAGAGAGCGTCTTGTGCTCGCCATTGGCCATGCGGGACAGGGCCGACAGCGGCTCGCCCTGCGAACCGGTGCACATGACGACGATCTTGTCGTCGGGCAGGTTATCGATATCGAAGGCATCGATGATATCGGCATCGTCGATATTGAGGTAGCCCAGCTCACGCGCCACGCGGGTGTTAGTGAGCATGGAGCGACCGGTCACAACGACCTTACGGCCGCACTTGCGGGCGGCATCGCAGATCTGCTGCAGGCGATGGATGTGGCTCGAGAACGACGCGACGAACACGCGACCCGGGGCGTTCTTGATGGCGTGCAGCAAGTTGGGACCAACCTCGGCCTCGGACTTGGTAAAGCCGGGAACCGTTGCATTGGTGGAGTCGGAAAGCAGCAGATCGATGCCCTGCTTGGCAAAGCGGCTGATAGCGGCATAGTCGGGCGTGACGCCATCGATGGGCGTCTGGTCGAGCTTAAAGTCGCCGGTGTGCATAACGGTGCCCTGATTTGTGCGGATGAACACGCCCAGAGCGCCGGGGATGGAGTGCGTCATCGAGAAGAAGTCGAGCGAGATGCCGCCGAGGTTGACATGGCTGCCGCCCTTGACCTCGCGGAACTTGGGTGCGCGGATGCGGAACTCAGAAAGCTTGCCCTCGATAAAGCCAAGCGTCAGCTTGCTCGAGAAGATGGGCACCTTGTTGTTGAGGTCCTGCAGCAGATACGGAAGCGAGCCGGTGTGGTCCTCGTGGCCGTGGGTGACGACGATACCGCGGAGCTTCTCCTCGTTCTCCAGAACATAGGTGTAGTCGGGAAGCACCAGGTCGATACCGGGCTGGGAGTCATCCGGGAACATGAGGCCGGCGTCGACGAGCACCATGTCGTCGCCGCACTCGAAGACCGTCATGTTCTTGCCGATGCCGTCAAG
>URBB01000168.1 GCA_900545835.1 uncultured Collinsella sp.
AGATGTGTATAAGAGACAGCGGTATTCGTAACCCGCCATGATCATGCGGGCCACCCAGAAGAAGATGATGTCGGGACCCGTCACCAGATCGTTGGTGGGGTAGTAGTAGCTTATTTCCTGATTGTCCGGGTTACGGATGCCGTCGAAGACCGAAATCGGCCAGAGCCACGACGAGAACCAAGTGTCCAGCACGTCCTCGTCCTGACGCAGGTCGCTCGGCTGCAGCGAGTCGTCGCCGGTCTTTGCACGCGCCTTTGCGAGCGCCTCTTCGGCCGTCATGAAGTAATCGCGTTCCACGTCGCGCTCGATGCGCTCCAGCGGCTGATGGGTCATTTCGCTCATCAGCTTATTCATCTTGCCCTTGGTGCGCAGCAGCCACTGGGCGTGCAGCTGCACGTCGGTGGCCTGCCCGCTCGCGCCGCCGCTGGGCTGGTGAATCATGACCTTGGAGTGCGGCAGGCAGAAGCGCTTGCCCTTGGCGCCGGCCGAAAGCAGCACAGCGGCCATGGACGCGGCCATACCGACGCAAATGGTGGAGACCTGCGGCTTGATGAAGTTCATGGTGTCCAGAATCGCCAGGCCGGAGTAGACCTCGCCACCGGGCGAATTGATATAGAGCGAGATATCCTTCTCGGCATCCTGGCTCTCAAGATGCAGCAGCTGGGCAACGACCAGGTTGGCGCTGACGGAGTTGATCTCCTCGCCCAAGAAGATGATGCGGTCGTTGAGCAGGCGCGAATAGATATCGTAGCTGCGCTCGCCGCGCGGCGTCTGCTCGATAACGTATGGCACGAGGGCGGAATCGAACTTAGCGATCATACGCATCTCCATTTCTCTCTTGCGGACCAAATTGGTTCTAGATAAACGTACGGTGCCCGCATGCTATGCATTGGCTGGCACCGTACGAAGCAACCGGATAACCGGTGTATAACTTTACCCCATCACGGGCACATGCATGCGCTCGCGAGCAAGGTGGCGAGAATTACTCGGCGTCCTTGGCGGTCTCGTCGACCTCGGTCACCTTGGCGTTCTCGACCAGGTGGTCGACGGCCTTGGAGCGACGGATGGACTCGCGGACGGCAGGCATACGGCCATCGGCGATGAACTCGGCCTTGGAAGCCTCGACGTCCTTGACGCCGGCCTTCTCGAACTCGGCGTTGACGTCGTCCTCGGTGACCTCAATCTTGAGCTCACGGGCGAGGGCGTCCAGAGCCAGAGACTCACGGGCAACGTCGTTGGCCTGCTTGTGCAGGTCGCCGATGAACTGCTCCATGGTCAGGCCGGAAGCGGGCAGCCAGGTGTCCAGGGTCATGCCGCGAGCAGCGAGGTTGGACAGGAAGTTCTGGCCAAGCTCCTCAAAGACGGACTGCTCGTAGTCGGCGTCCATCTCGTCGAGCTGCAGGCGCTCGGCGAGAGCGGAGACGCAACGGTTCTCCTTCTCGGCCGGGAGGCGGGAAGCCTTGTCCTGCTCGATCTCGAGCTTGATGGCGTCGCGCATGGCATCGATGCTGTCGAAGCCAAAGTCGGACTTGACGAGCTCGTCGGTGAGCTCGGGGGTGTTGCGGACCTTGATGCCCTTGACGGTGACCTCGACGGTGTGGGTCTCGGCCTCCTCGCCCTCCTCGACCTCGTCGGTCCAGGTGACGGACTTGACGTCGTCAACGTTGGCGCCGATCAGAGCCTCGTTGAACTCGGCGGGGTTGCTGTCGCTACCGGCGATGAGCATGCGGCCCTCGGCGGCGAAGTTGTCGGCGTTCTCGACGGCCTTGAGGTCGACGGTGACGTAGTCCTCGGCCTCGACGGCACGACCCTCGACGTCCTCGAAGGTGGCACGGTAGTTGAGGAGCATCTCAACCTGGTTGTTGATCTCGGACTCGGTGACCTCCGCGGGGGGCATCTCGATCTCGACGGCGTCGAAGGATGAGAGCTCAGCGGCGGGACGCAGGGAGAACTCGACGGTGTAGGTGTAGTCCTCGTGATCCTTGGCGAGGTCGAGCTCCTTGTAGTCACCGTTCTTGGTGGGGACGATGTCCAGCTCGTTGAGGACGGCGGGCTCGTTGGCGGCGATCAGGTCGTTGGTGGCCTGAGCGAGGGTAGCCTCGGCGCCAAGAGCGGAGTCGATGACCGGACGGGGAGCCATACCGGCACGGAAGCCCGGGAAGCGGTACTTCTTGGCGGTGTCCTTGTAGGCCTTCTTGATCGCGGCGTCGACGTCGGCGGCCGGGATGGTGACCGTAGCGGTGAGCTTGGCGTCCTTGACGTCAGAAGCGGTGATGTTCAACACGTTCCTCCTCATACTGCCCAGCTTATCTGAGGTGCTGGTACCTTTATGCAACAAAGAGTCGCGACGGCCGAAGCCGACGCAGATGCGTTGGTGCGGGCGAAAGGACTCGAACCTTCACGGGAATCCCACCAGAACCTAAATCTGGCGCGTCTACCAATTCCGCCACGCCCGCATGAGCGCACAGATTAGGAATGATAGCAGATACGAGCGACAAGCGCACGCACACCCTTTACAAGCTCACGACCTCACCACGAGTCCTTGATTATCGACTTCATCCGAACACCTCCCACATTCATCCGCACATGTACGG
>URBB01000169.1 GCA_900545835.1 uncultured Collinsella sp.
CCGTCGTCGGCAGCGTCAGATGTGTATAAGAGACAGGTCCAGATAGGGTGTCACGTCGATAAAGCACTCATCAATTGAGTAGACGTGAATGTCTTGCGGGCTCACGTATTCCAGGTAGATGCCGTAGATTTTCGCCGACACTTCCATGTAGTGCTGCATGCGCGGTACGGCCGTGATGTAGTCGATGTCATCGGGAATCTCAAATAGGCGGCAGCGGTTGTGAATTCCTAAGTCCTTCATGGCCTGCGTGATGGCGAGGCAGATGGTCGTGCGCCCGCGCGATTCGTCGGCAACGACCAGGTTGGTGGTGAGCGGATCGAGCCCACGATCGACGCACTCGACGCTGGCATAAAACGTCTTGAGGTCGATGCAGATATAGGTGTGCTGCTCGTGCGCCATCCGTGTCCCTCCATCAAACACATGTTCTTATCGAATATCTGTTCGATAATACCCGCTCATCCGGACATCGTCAAAACCTGTCAAAAAGGGACTGGTTTGTTTTGGTAGGTATGGTCGTGCGGTTGGATCGGGTTTTTAACGCAGCTCTAAAGAGTGTGAAACAGCTCGGAAAACCTCGCTTCGTAGCATGGTCCTAACGATTGATACCGCCTATACGCACGGAAGGGTTGTGGAAAAGATGGTCAATTATGGGTTTGGTATGCCGACGCGCCTTGTTGCGGATGGAGACGTGGCTCGCTGGTGCGGGCGATTGGTCGCTCACTACGGTGGCACCAAGGCACTGGTCGTGCTGGGCGGTGACAAGCATACGTGCGATGAGCTTGTCTCGGCGGCACTTGGCTCGCTTGATCGAGCTCTGCTCGAACGCGTGCTTTTTCGCTGCGGCTTGGTCAGGGGCGACGGGGGAGACGATTTGGTCGATGAGGCCGTAGCCCTGGCGACCGACGAAGGCGTGGACTTTGTCCTGGCGATTGGCGATGCCGATACGGCGGGCTTTGCGCGCGAACTCGCTCGTCGCATGGCCATGCTCGATGCCGGCGAGGACGGCTTTGTGCCTTATGGATGCATTGTCTCGGAGGGCAAGGTGCCTGCCGTCGTGGGTGCCGGCGAGGTTCCCGTTTTTGCCATCATCGCGCCCGAGCTCCTGGAGGGCATCGGTTCCCCCTTGCGCGAGCTGCTCGGCAGTGTGTGCACTGCGGCCTAGTACCTGCTAGGAAGGGACAGGTTTATTTTGGTAGGTAAAGCGTTTGACCTGCCAAAATAAACCTGTCCCTTTTTGGTCAGTTGCCGTTTGGGGGCCGATTGGCAACGCTCGCTGATTGTAGTCTTGACCTGCGCTAGAATAGTGGCATCTGAATGTCCGGGCGCATGGAGGCGTGCGCCCGTATGCTGAGGAGGACTCTATGGCAACTGTTGCCGCACCTATCGATGCTACGTCGACTGCCGCTTGGAAGGCACTCGAGGCCCATCAGGAGAAGCTCGAGGCCGAGGGTATCGACCTCAAGGCCTGGTTCGCCGCCGATGCCGAGCGCGTGAACAAGCTGAGCTTTGATGCCGGTGACCTGCACTTCGATCTGTCGAAGAACCTGGTGACCGATGAGACCGTCAAGCTGCTGTGCGATCTTGCCCGCGAGGTGAAGCTCGAGGAGCGCCGCGACGCCATGTTCTCCGGCGAGCACATCAACACCACCGAGGACCGCGCCGTCCTGCACACCGCGCTTCGTCGCCCGGCAAGCGAGAAGGGTCAGCTCATCGTCGACGGCCAGGACGTCGTCGCCGACGTGCACGAGGTCCTCGACCGCATGTATGCCTTCGCCGAGCGCGTGCGCTCCGGTGAGTGGAAGGGCGTTACCGGCAAGAAGATCGAGCATCTGGTGTCCATCGGCATCGGCGGCTCCGATCTGGGCCCGGTCATGGCTTACGAGGCTCTGCGTCCCTATGCCGACGCCGGTATCGACTGCCGCTATATCTCCAACATCGACCCCAACGACCAGGCCGAGAAGCTCAAGGGTTTGGATCCCGAGACCACGCTCGTGATCATCGTCTCCAAGACCTTCACCACGCTCGAGACCCTCACCAACGCCCGCGAGGTCAAGACCTGGATGCTCGAGCAGCTCAAGGCTCAGGGCGCCATCGACGGCTCCGATGAGCAGAACGCCGAGGCCGTGGCAAGGCACTTCGTCGCCGTCTCCACCGCACTCGAGAAGGTTGAGGCCTTCGGTATCGACCCCGCCAACGCTTTCGGTTTCTGGAACTGGGTCGGCGGCCGCTACTCCGTCGACTCCGCCGTGGGCCTGTCGCTGATCGTCGTGCTCGGCCCCGAGCGTTTCCAGCAGTTCCTCGAGGGCTTCCACGTCATCGACGAGTACTTCTGCAACACCCCGCTCGAGAACAACGCCGTCGCGCTGATGGGCCTGCTCAACGTCTGGTACGTCAACTTCTTCGGTTCCAAGAGCCACGCCGTGCTTCCGTACTGCCAGTACCTGCACCGCTTCCCGGCCTACCTGCAGCAGCTGACCATGGAGTCCAAC
>URBB01000170.1 GCA_900545835.1 uncultured Collinsella sp.
TCTACACTCTCTCCGTCGTCGGCAGCGTCAGATGTGTATAAGAGACAGGATCTGCAGGGCATCGCCATCGCCCATGCCATGCCGCACGGCGTTCTCGACAATGGGCTGGATTACAAAGGCCGGGACCAACGTGTCCTCGACATCCTCGGAGACATCGAAGGTCGCCAGTACGCGGTCCTCGCCAAAGCGCGCCTTCTCAAACGTCAGGTAGCGCTTGGTCTAGGCAACCTCGCGCGAGACCGGGATAAGCGACCCCGAGTTGTCGAGCGTGGCGCGATAGAACGAGGAGAACTCGCGCAGCAGCTCGCGGGCGCGCAGCGGGTCGGTACGCGTAAACGACGCGATGGTGTTGAGCGTGTTAAACAGAAAGTGCGGATTGATCTGCGCTTGCAGGGCACGAACCTCGGCACGGGCCGTGAGCTCCTTTTGCACCTCGAGCTCGTGGATGGCGAGCTGCGTGGACAGGATCTCGGCAAAGCCCGAGGCGAGCGCATACTGGGTACGGTCGACGGCGCGCGGGGTCTTGTAGTAGAACTTGAGCGTGCCGACGGTACGATCGCCCACCTTGATGGGGGCGATAATGCCGGCGGGGACTTGGTTGTGCGAGCCGTCCGAGCCCACGACATCCACCATACGGTTGAACGACTGCACGATGCCATGTTCGATAACGTAGCGTGTGGCAAGCGTGTGGATGGGAGTATCGGGCAGCAGTTTTTCCTCAAACTCGCCCGCGCAGGCAAGCACGTTGTCCTCGTCGGTGATGGCCACCGTCATGGCGCGCGTCTCGGGCAAAATGCGCCGGCACACCAAACGCGCCGACTCCTGCGTCAGACCGCCCTTAATGTCCTCGAGCATGGCCGAGGCCACCGAGAGCGTCTCCTCGGTGTACTGGGAGCGCACCGAATCGGGATTGAGCGTCAAAAAGATAAAGATGCACAGAAAGATGCACAGCAGCGCGCAGGCAATCACCGTGGCGATCGGCTCGATACCGGTCACCAAGGCAAAAATAAAGTACACCAGCACGCAAATGGCGCAGGCAACGGCAATGATGCGAAAGATTGATATTGAACTATCGCGCTGGGCGCGGCGGTCGATCATTCGGCCCCCTCCAGGATACTGATCAGTTGTGCGTCACGCCAAAGCCCGTCCATGATCTTGGGCCAAAAGCTCTGGAAACGCAGGTAGCTTGCAGCGTTTTGGCGCGCATAGACCTTTGCCTCGTCGATACCATGGCGCCAGATGCGCAGGTAGCCCTCATGCTCGCGGGTAAACACGCTGCGGACCATAGCGGTCTTGCGCACGCGGTCGTCGAGCTCGCGCGAAATCCACGGGCCCGGGTAGGGCATGAGCGATGCCGCCGTAACGGGAATGAGCTCCTTTTGATGCGCGGCGAATGTCAACTTGGCCCGTTCGTAGTACCAACGGTATACATCCTGCATAAAGCGCGGTGAGCGCTTTTCGGACTCCGGAGGCAGATGGCGCACGGTCCACTCGTTATCGAACCACACGTCGTAGCCAAACATGCGCATGTTAAAGAGGTAATCCAAGTCCTCGCCGCGGGTGATAAACGGGTCAAAGGCCACACGCGTAAAGGCGCGGGCGTGCAGGGCCATCAGGCCGCCGCACACGTAGTTGGAGCGCGAGATGCGGGTGCCCGAGAGCGCCTTTTTCATCCAACGGTTGAACTCGATGCGCTTGGTCCACCAACGATGGCAGATGCCCGCCTTGTCCGTGGGAGCCAGCGGCGAGCCGTCGCGATCGTAGAAATAGCCGCTCTTGACCAAGATCGGCAAGCCCTGACGCGTCTGCTGCCCCAACGCATAGGTCGCGCGCTTCATAAAGTCGGCGTCGATGACAGTCTCATCGTCATCCAAGAAGATAACCGCGTCATGCCCCAGCACAGCGGCGCAGGCTAGCCCCATATTGCGGATGGCACCGTAGCCTCGCAGGCTCACGCACTCGCCCGAACCCTTGGGCGCGATCTGAGCAACCCGGTCTGCGATGCGCGAGGCCTGGGTGTTGGTGACAACGGTGACCTTGAGCGTGGGATGCGCGTCGACAATCTCGTGCACGCGCAGCGACACATCGGCTGTGGCAGAAACGGGACAGACCACCAAAAGGATGATGCGCGGGATGTCACGTACCTGCTCAAGCGAGGCCAGGCAGCGGTCGAGTTCGGGATTGTCGGCGTTGAGTCGCGTCGAATGGTCATAGGTGCCAGGGGCGTTTGCGCAAGCGTCATCGCCCGCCCAATACGTTGGAATCACGACCGTGGCGTTCATGCCTTACCCTCCCTGCAACACAAAAACGGGGCGCCGCCAAACACCTGTCTCTTATACACATCTCCGAGCCCACGAGACCG
>URBB01000171.1 GCA_900545835.1 uncultured Collinsella sp.
AAAAATCGTTCCGAGTGCTTCTCGACTGGCGCGTTCTGTAACGGCCAGGTCATGTTTGTGGACGGTGAGGCGGTAGCCTCGCATGCGACCGACAACGCCGCCCTTATGCGCTTGGCTGACTACTTGGAGCAGGAGACCGACGATACGTACCTGAAGGTCTACAGCCTGGGTGATGACTTTTGGGGCAACGATGCCTATTGCGTGACGAGCGATCCCGAGCGCGTTCGTCGCGCCATGGAGTCGGGCGGCAACGCGTGGCTCAAAGGCGAAGAGGCCCCGTGCCGTCCTGTTGTCGATGATGCCCCGGTATACAAGGCGAATATCTGGAGCGCCCGCTCGCGCGAAGAGCTCGCTGAGCTGCGCGAGCGCATTGCCGCTGAGGTGCCGGAGCTCTCGCTTGTATTTCCCAACAACCGCGTGCGCCTATTCGATATTCTCCCGGCCGGTTGGGACAAGGGCTGCGCTGCGCTGGAGCTGGCGCGCGCTTTGGGCCTGACGCCCGATGAGGTGGCCGTATTTGGCGATTCCGATAACGATCTGCCCATGATCGGTGCCGTTCCCAACTCCGTTGCAGTCGCCAATGCCAACGAGGCCGTCACTGCTGCCGCGCGCTGGCATATCGGCGCTGCGGCAGACGATGCGGTTGCCGGGGCTCTGCATCAGATTGCCGCCTGCGCCGCGACGGGGGAGATGCCGCCTTTTATGCGTCAGATGGATGCGGTGGGTTCGGGTATCGCGGACGTCTAGGGAGGCCATCATGAAGCTCCAGCAGCTCAGATATGTCGTCAAAGTTGCCGAATGTGGCAGCATCACCGAGGCCTCGCGCCGGCTCTTTGTGTCGCAGCCTTCGATTACCGCGTCGATCCGCGATCTCGAAAACGAGATGGGTGTGCATATCTTTGAGCGCACCAACAAGGGTGTCATTGTGTCCGAGGAAGGCGAGACCTTCTTGGGGTACGCGCGCCAGGTGCTCGACCAGGCCGACCTGCTCGAGGGCAAGTACAAGGGCGCATCCGAGCAGGTGCCGCACTTTAGTGTGAGCTGCCAGCATTATTCCTTTGCCGTTAATGCGTTTGTCGATGTGATCCGTGAGTTCGATGCCGCGCGCTACGACTTTACCCTGCGCGAGGAGCAAACCCACGAGATTATCGAGGACGTCGCGCACATGAAAAGCGAGCTCGGCATCCTGTATCTGTCGGAGCACAATCGCGAGGTCATCGAGCGCATGCTGGCGGCCAACGAGCTCGTGTTCGAAGGGCTCTTCTGCGCCACGCCGCACGTCTTTGTGTGTGCAGACCATCCGCTGGCGGGCCGCTCCAGCGTGACGCTCGAGGACTTGGAAGACTACCCGTTTTTGTCCTATGAGCAGGGCAGCTATAACTCGTTCTACTATTCTGAGGAGCTGACCTCGACCTTTGAGCGCCGCAAGAATATCCGCGTGCGTGACCGTGCGACGTTGTTCAACCTGGTCATGGGCCTCAACGGCTACACGGTATGCTCAGGCGTGATCAGTCACGAGCTCAACGGGCCCGGCATCATCTCGATTCCGCTCGATGTAGACGAGTACATGGAGATCGGCATCATCACGCGTAAGAACACGACGCTCACGCGCTACGGTCGGGCCTATATCGACGCGATTCGTCAGCATATCTAGGCTGCTGTGCTCCGCACGGTTCAAGTCTCTTTATGACAGTCCAGACTGATATAGGAAGCATCTATATCAAACTGTTATAAACGTATATTTTGCGATGGCCATATGAGCGCTCATACTCTGTTCCAGTAAAGCAACCAATGCAAAGGGAGATATCTATGAGTGCTTTAACCACGCTGAACGCGCCGTTTCGCGCCGATATCGTCGGCAGCTTTCTTCGTCCACAGGCCGTAAAGGACGCCCGTGCCGCCTATGCTGCGGGCACACTCGACACCGCCGGCCTTAAGGCCGTCGAGGATGAGGCCATTCGCGACCTGGTGGACAAGCAAAAGTCCGCTGGCCTGCAGGTGATTACCGATGGCGAGTTTCGCCGCAGTTACTGGCACCTCGACTTTATGTGGGGGCTCAACGGCATTGAACGCCGTACCTCGCGTACGGGCTATATGTTCCACGACGAGGAGACCACAGCCGATACCGCCGTGGTAACCGGCCCCATTAGCGGCGAGAACCATCCGTTCGTCGAGCACTTTAAATTTGTCAAGGCGCTCGAGGGGGAGGGCCAGGTCGCGCGGCAAACCATTCCGGCGCCGATCCAGACGTTCTCCGAAGTCACGCTCGACCGCTGCGACGGCCAGCAG
>URBB01000172.1 GCA_900545835.1 uncultured Collinsella sp.
CCCGCGCTGGTCGATATTGCCGCCGACGTGCTTGCTGGGCGTGGGTTTGTTGACGCTTCGAAAAATGCAGTCGCTTCGAACGAGGGCACCAAGCAGTTCCTGG
This sequence comes from uncultured Collinsella sp., assembly GCA_900545835.1. GTDB lineage: Bacteria > Actinomycetota > Coriobacteriia > Coriobacteriales > Coriobacteriaceae > Collinsella. The sequence continues at coordinate 104 of URBB01000172.1, forward strand.
TCGGCACGATTGCCACGGGTAACCGCTTTGTGACGGGCGCCACCATGCGCAACGACGCTACCGAGGCGACGCATGCCGATTGTGTCGGCATGGAGGGCGCGGCAATTGCCCATGTCGCAACCAAAAATGGTGTCGATTGCCTGGTGTTGCGCGCTATCAGCGATAATTGTGACGAGGCGTACGATGCAATTTGCGAGCGAGAGTTCGATTTGTTCGAGTACGCGCGTGTCGCAAGTGACATTACGCTCGATATCGTCCGCCGCATTGCCGCTGCGCAATAGCGCGTCTATTTGTAAGAACCTACGACCAAGGAGTGTCCATGGCCGATTCCATTAACTATCAGCTTGCCAAGTTCGTCGCCAGCTATGGCAAGGTTTCGCAGATTCCCGAGTCCACCTGCCCCGAGGTGAGCTTTGTCGGCCGCTCCAACGTGGGCAAGTCGTCGATTATGAACAAGCTATTTGGCCGCAAGAACCTAGTCAAGGTTTCCAGTACGCCGGGCAAGACGAGTAACATCAACTTCTTTGAGGCCGATGACGTGCATTTCGTGGACCTGCCGGGTTACGGTTTCGCCCGTCGCTCCAAGGCCGAGCGCGACCGCTGGGCCGAGCTTATCGGCGACTTTTTCGACTCCGAGCGCAGCTTTAACTTGGTCGTCTCACTGGTGGACATTCGTCACGACCCCAGCAAGCTCGACCACGACATGATCGACTACCTGCAGGGCAATGAGTTCAACTTTATCGTCTGCCTCACCAAGGCCGACAAGCTCAGTCGCACCCAGCAGGCCCGCCAGGCAGCAGCCATCAAAAAGCAGCTCAACGTTCCGGCCGAGAACGTAATCATTACAAGCTCCCAAACCGGCACCGGCATCGACGAACTCAAGCGCCGCATCGCCGAGGCCTGCCTCTAGTAAGGGCTCCAGTCTAGCAAGAGCCCCTATCAATAAAAGGCCATAATTTCAGCCCGGCGCCCCTTCAAAGCGTGGGTCCCTGTAGACATCGCCAGTCACGTTACCATAGGGCCACCCAGGGGCATCCCCTTAAAAACATTCCGCAGCACGAGGCCCGCTTATCCGCAGCTCCGAAGGAGCAGGATAAGCGGGCCTCAAGTGCGAGGACGTTTTTAAGGGGATGCCCCTGGGCGGCCCGGACAGACCGATCGGCGATGTCTACAGGTACTCGATTTGAGCGCCCTCGGTGTCGCACGTGAGGATATGCGTGTCGCACTTGGGGAACTGCTCGCGCAGCTTGACCTGCAGGAACTTAGCCACGATGGTGTCGTCGGTTACAGCCATAAGGGTCGAGCCGGAGCCACTGATCCAGATGGTCTTAGCGCCACCGTTAAGGCAGGTGTCGCGCACGACGTTGTAATCGGGGATGAGGCGGCGACGATAGGGCTCTTGGATGCGGTCGTCATTGGCGGCGGCAATCAGGTCCAGGTCGCCGGTCTCCAGGCCGCGCGTCATGCCGGCGATGCGGCCCATTTGCCATACGGCGGTGGAGAGTGGAATCTCCTGCGGCACGACCTTGCGCGCCTCGCTCGTATGTACCTCGTAGGGTGGAATCACGGTAATAAAACGTAAGCGATCGCTCACCTCGTAGCGTAGGCACTGGGGGAGGGAATCGGTCGGCGTAAAGGAGCAGACGGCGCCGCCCAGGATGGCGGGGGCGACGTTATCAGGATGGCCCTCGACTTCGGTGGCAATGCGAACCAGCTCGGCGCGGTCGACGGTGTGGCCTGTCAGTGCGGCGGCGGCCATAATGCCGGCGACAACGCAGGTGGAGCTGGAACCTAGGCCGCGGGCGACGGGCACGTCGGTCTGAATGTCGATAGCGACGGGGAAGGCCGGCTCGCCCCAGGCGGCCAAGGCATCGACAAAGCTCACGTAGACCAGGTTATTCTCGTTTTGGAACTCCTCGGGGCAGCTCGTGATGGTGAGCTTGTCGGCGCGCTCGAAGGTGAAGTGCGAGTAGAGGCTGACGGCCATGCCGAGGGTGTCGTAGCCGATGCCTAGGTTGGCGCTGGTTGCTGGGACGGTGATTTTGATCATGTGGGTCCTCCTGGGCGGGTCTGGCCGTTTAGTTCGCTGCTCGGGCAGTCCTGACTCGCTCGGAAAGCACATTAAGCTGTCTCTTATACACATCTGACGCTGCCGACGACGGAGAG
>URBB01000173.1 GCA_900545835.1 uncultured Collinsella sp.
TCTCCGTCGTCGGCAGCGTCAGATGTGTATAAGAGACAGCCACCTTGGCAAGCTCGCGCATGAGCTCGGGGCTCGTGTGCAGACGACCGGCGGTATCGATGAGCACCAGGTCGCTGCCGCGCTTGTCGGCCTCGTCGAGCACGTCGTAGCACACGCTCGCCGGGTCGGAGCCGCGGTCGCGCTTGATGACGGGGACGCCAGCGCGCTGACCCCACACATCGAGCTGCTCGATAGCGGCAGCGCGGAAGGTATCGGCCGAACCGATCACGACGTTCTTGCCGCGGGAGGCCATGGCGCTCGCGATCTTACCGACCGTCGTGGTCTTGCCGGCGCCGTTAATGCCCACAAACAGCACGCAGCTCGGCGTATCGGAGAACGGATCGCGCTCGATGGGCACAAAGTGCTGCTCAAGCTGCTCGGCCAGGGCACGGCGAAGCTGTGGAGCGGTCTTGAGGTTCTTCTTGGCGGCCGTCTCGCGCAGGTCATCGGAGACCTGAATGGCGATCTCGGCGCCCATGTCACCCATGACGAGGGTGTCCTCCAGGTCCTCCCAAAAATCCTCGTCGACCTCACCGCCAAAGTAGAAGACCTCGTTGAGGGCCTCGCGGCTTCGCTCAAGTCCGCGCGAGAGAGCATCGAAGAATCCCATTATGCATTCACGACCTTTCCGGTTTCGCGATCGAGTTTTTGCGAGACGACGCGACTGACGCCGTCGGCTTGCATCGAGACGCCATAGAGGACGTCAGCGTCCTCCATAGTACGGCACTGATGCGAGATAACCAAGAGCTGCGTATCGGAACGCAACACATCGAGCGCGCCGATGAGCTTGGACAGGTTGGCGTCATCGAGCGCCGCCTCGACCTCGTCCAGCACATAGAACGGCACCGTGCGCGTACGATACACGGCAAAGAGCAAGGCGAGCGCCGTCAGACTCTTCTCGCCGCCCGACATGAGCATCATCTTGGTGATGCGCTTGCCGCGCGGCTGCGCCACGACCTCGATACCCGTCTCGGCAGGATGCTCGGGATCGGTCATCTCCAGATGAGCCTGGCCGCCCGGGAAGAGCATAGCGAAGATCTCGCGGAAGTTCGCGTCGACCTTCTCAAACGTCACCAGGAACGCCTTGCGCATCTTGCGATCAATGGCCACCGTGATCTTGGTGAGCGCCTTGCGCGCGCTCTCCAGATCGGCCAGCTGCTCCTCGATGTAGTCGGCGCGGCGCTTGAGCTGCTCGTACTCCTCCATGGCAACTTGGTTAACGGGACCAAGGTTGTTGATCTGGCGCACAAGCTGGTTGAGTTCGCGCTCGGCGGCATCGCGGTCGGTAGGAGCAGGAAGCATGAGCGCTTCCTCGAGCACCGTCGTGCCATCGGCGGTAATGGCCTTGATGGCAGCCTCGACCTGCACCTCGAGCTTGCCACGCGCGACCTTGAACTCGTTTTGCGTGGCGGAGGCGGTATCGACCCGCTCCTTAGCGCGGGCAACCTCTGCCTTGGCATCCTCGATGGTCTTCTTGAGCGAAGCGGAGTCCGCTTCCTCCAGAGAGGCCTGGTCACGCAGACGTGCGGCCCAATCTGACGCGCGCTCCAGCAGGGCCGAATAGCGCTCGTGCATGGGGTCGACGCGCAGACGCAGCAGCTCGAGTGAGCGCGAGGCCTGGCGTGTTCCGCGGATACGACGGTCGATGCCCTCAAGACGATGCTCAAGGTCGGGCACGCGGCCCTTCAGCGAACGCAGGCGTTCGCTCGTCTGGGCCAGGCGAACCTTGGCGTCGGCGAGCTTGCCGGCAGCCTCGGAATCGTCACGGCGAACGCGGTCGAGTTCGTCGTTGGCCTCGGCAATCTGCAAGCCCAGATCGCTTGCCTGCGCACGGGCCTCGTCACGCGAACGGGTAAGCTCGTCAACACGCGGGCGCGCAGCGCGAACGGCCTCGGAGGCCTGCTCGCGGCGCTTGGAGATGCGCACGCGCTCGACCTCGGCATTGTTGGCGCTTTGCTCCAAGCGGCCGATCTCGGAAAGCAGCGAGCGGCGCTCGCCCTCAAGACGGGCGATCTCACCGGCGGCATCGCCCTCGGCGGCACGGGCCTCCTCGACGGCAGCGTTGGCCTCAACGACCTGATCCGACACATGCTCAAACACAGCGGCCAAATCGGGCTCAAGCCCCTCCAGCTCGCGAATGCGACTGTCTCTTATACACATCTGACGCTGCCGACGACGG
>URBB01000174.1 GCA_900545835.1 uncultured Collinsella sp.
ACCGTACCCAGTATGCGCTTGCCTCGGGCTTTGCCGAGATCTTGTCCACGCAGCTCGCCATCCACGAGCTCGAGGTGCAAAAGGAACTCACGGCGCGCGCCGAGGTGCGTGCGCTGCAGGCGCAGATTAACCCGCACTTCCTGTTCAACACGCTGAACACCATTGCATCGTTTACGCGCACCGACCCGCTGCGGGCCCGTGAACTGCTTCGTGAGTTCTCATCGTTCTATCGTGCTACGCTCGACAACTCGGGATCGCTTATTCCGGTCTCGCGCGAGGTCGCACAGACCAAGCGCTACCTTACCTTTGAGAAGGCCCGCTTTGGCGAGGATCGCGTGCTTGCGACGTTCGATGTGTCCGAGGACGTGGAAGATACGCTGGTGCCGGCGTTCGTGATCCAGCCGATTGTCGAGAACGCCGTGCGTCATGGTATGGGCGATGACGACGCCCTGAGGATCGACGTGACCGTTCACCAAGACGGCGAGGATGCAATCTTGATTGCCGTGGCCGATAATGGCGTGGGCATGGATGAGGGTACCGCCGCCAGACTGTTTGACGAGCGTTCTGCCCGTCCCGACGCCAGCTCTCCCCAGGGTGGCGGCGCCGGTGTGGCCATGCACAATATTTCGGAGCGCATCCATCGCTTTTATGGGCCGCACTCCTATACGCGTGTCGAATCGGCGCCGGGCAAGGGCACCAAAGTGCTCCTTCATCTTGATTTGTCAGAGAGCATCTTCGACATTCAAGAGTAAAATAAAAGGCTACGGGCTCAACGTCATGCGACGGATGCCCGGCGTAGTTAGTTGACGAAAGGTTTTATCCCTATGCTGCGTGCGATGATTGTGGATGATGAGGCGCCGGCTCGCTCGGAGCTTCGCTTCCTGCTCGAGCAAACGGGCAAGATCGGCACGATCACGGAGGCGTCGAGCGTCCGCTCCGCCATCGAGATGCTTATGGAAAGTCGCGTGGATGTCGTGTTTCTCGATATCTCGATGCCCGGTGCCTCGGGCCTGCAACTTGCCGAGGCGCTGCATAAGCTCAAAAATCCGCCGGCGATCGTGTTTGTGACTGCGTATAGTGACCATGCGGTCGAGGCATTCGACGTGGATGCCGTCGATTATCTGATGAAGCCGGTCGAGGAAGCTCGCTTGGATCGCGCGATCGAGAAGGTCATGCAACGCACCAAGCCGGTTACGGACAGCAAGGTGACCATCGAGCGTATCCCGGTGGAAAAGGGCGGCCGCAAGGTGCTCATTCCCGTGGACGACATTCGCTTTATCATGGCCAAGGACGATTACTCCTGCATCTATACCGTCGATGATCGCTTTTTGTCGACGACCTCGCTGGCGCAGTTTGAGGCCAAACTCTGCGACTTTGGCTTCTTCCGTGTTCACCGCCGCTATATCGTCAACTTGGCGTGCGTCACGGATGTGGAGACGGTGCCCTCGGGCGCCATCCAGCTGGGCATTACGGGCGTCGACGAACGCGTGCCGGTTTCGCGCCGCCGCGTCGTGCCGCTTAAGAAGGCCCTGAGTCTCTAGCACACTGGCCCCGCAGCCCTGTAGACCTATCGTCTGCGGAGCCGTGGGGCCTTTTTGTATGTATCTGCCGAATCGTTTTTTTGCGGAAGGGATCCCATGAACAGTGCAAGCGCCAAGCGTATCGACATCATCTCGGACACCCACGGCTATTTATCGCCTGCGCTCTTGGATGAGCTTGAGGGCGCGGATCTGATTATCCATGCCGGTGACCTTACGTCGGAGATGGACTACGAGCACCTATGCACTATCGCCCCCGTGCGGGCCGTACTGGGCAACAACGATTACTACCGCGACTACGGCCCCGATGTAGATCGTCTTGCGCTCTTTACCTACGAAGGCCTCAAATTCGCCGTAGCCCACTACCGCGAAGACCTTCCGGTGGGATCCGTAGACGTAGCCATCAACGGCCACACCCACGTAACCAAAGAAGCCCAAGTGGGCCGTTGCTTAGTCCTCAACCCGGGCAGCGCCAGCTACCCCAGAGGCACCCGAGGCCCCACCATGGCCAGAATGCTCGTAAAAGACGGCAAGATCATAAGCACCAAATTTATTGACCTAGAGTAACCCTGTCTCTTATACACATCTCCGAGCCCACGAGACCGGAGCCTATCTCGT
>URBB01000175.1 GCA_900545835.1 uncultured Collinsella sp.
GCAGCGTCAGATGTGTATAAGAGACAGTCTGTGCACCGTCTTCAACCACGTGATGCTCACCAAGATGCGCCCCGACATCCTGCCGTCGCTGTTGTTCTTCAACAACTGGTGGCAGATTGCCCAAAACGTCTCGTACTTCAATGCTCTGGGCGACCCCTCGCCGCTCACGCACTTTTGGTCGCTTGCCATCGAGGAACAGTTCTACCTGATTTGGCCGCCACTGCTGTTTGCCATGGTATCCATGCATGTGAGCAAACCCAACACGCGCCGCGTGGTTCTGGGCCTTGCCGCGGTATCTGCCCTCGCCATGATGGCGCTTTACAACCCTGCCGCCGACCCCAGCCGCGTATACTACGGCACCGACACCCGCGTGTTCTCGCTGCTGCTGGGTGCCTGGATGGCCTTTATCCCCGATCGCGACCTGGCGCCGGTGCGTCTCGCTCGTCGTTTGGGGCTCGACCGCTTGGTCGGGGCCGCCAAGCACGGCAAGAACGCCGAGGGCAAGCCTGGCGAGAAGGCCGACGAAGCAGCCGAGACCGCCCCGGCACAGCCGAGCGTCCTCGTGCGTTTTTGGTCCTCGCCCGCATCCATCGATGTATTGGGCGTCGTGGGTCTGGTTGGCCTTGCCGCCATGGTCGCGCTCACCAACGGCTACACCGCGTTCCAGTATCGCGGCGGCACGCTGTTATGCTCCATCCTCACGCTCATGGTCATCGCGGCCTGCGTGCAACCCCAGGGAATGGCTGCCCGCGCGCTGTCCGCCGAGCCGCTCGTGTGGGTTGGCAAGCGCTCGTACAGCATCTACCTGTGGCACTATCCCCTGCTGTTGCTCATGAACCCGGTCGCCAACATCAACGATACACCGTGGTGGCAGTACATTTTGCAGGTGCTGTTGGTGGTCGCCGTGGCCGAATGCTCATATCGCTTTATCGAGACGCCGTTTAGAAAGGGCGCCTTTGGGCGCACCGTATCCGAGTTCCGCGACGGCACCGCCACGCCCGCCAACTGGGTGCGCGCGCACGTCCCTGCCTGCGCAGCCTGCGCTGTCGTGTTGGTCGTTGCACTGGGCGGCCTGATCTTTGTGCCCGAGACGTCTGCGCTGAGCGGCGAGGGTGCCGAAGTTCTGAACAAGGAAGCCAAGAACGCCGCACCCACCGACCAGCAGGCGGCCGACGACACCGACAAGGACAACGACGGCTTCCCCGACGACTCCTACGACCTGTTGATGATCGGTGACTCCGTGTCGCTGCGCGCCGTTGATTCCTTTGACGGCGTGTTCCCGCACAGCCATATCGATGCCGAAAAGGGCCGCCAGTTCGATGCGGGCCGTGCGACATTTGAGGGCTATCTTCAACAGAACCTTGCCGGCAAGATCGTGGTCTTTGCGCTGGGCACCAACGGCTTGGTAACCGACGACCAAATCGACGCCATCATGGCCGATGCAGGAGATAAGCGTATTGTGGTGTTTGTGAACACGCGCAGCCCGCAGCCGTGGGTTGGCTCTACCAACCAGGCCATCGCCAACGCCGCTACGCGCTACAAGAACGTACGCGTTATCGACTGGTACGGATACAGTGCCAACCGCAACGACCTGTTCGATGGCGATGGCACGCATCTATCGACCACTGGCGTGACTGAGTACCTCAACTTGATCCACGATGCCGTCAAGAAGGACCTGCCCGTGCATCCCGAGGATCACGTCAACGATCCGCAGCCGGCAGCCGTCAAGTCTGCCACCGACGCACTCGTCAATGCGCTCGCTCTCAAGCCGCACAAGCTGGGCACCGACAAGTAACCTGCAGCGCAAACTTCCCACATCCGGAGGGGGTGTCTGCCACGGCAGACACCCCCTCCGGCAGTTAGGGACACTCCTGGCGCAGCCAATGAAGACCTCTACGGATGAATTCCAGGCCGCTCCGTCGCTCCAGACATCGTTTCCGCGCCTCGTGCCTGCCCCAAACAATCAAAACAAGCCCTTTTCGCCGCACCCTCAAAGGTCTGTGGGCAAAAAAGGGCAAATATGAGTACTGTTACCATTTTAGTAGCAGGCAAAACCACCCAAAATGACGTCCGAGCGACCCCTACAAGGTGGCGCGCGCAGACGTGGTGTAAGAGCGTCCCGAGGTCCGTCGCTGCAAGTC
>URBB01000176.1 GCA_900545835.1 uncultured Collinsella sp.
GCTTAGGGGCGTTTGCAGCGTCGAGCAGTTACGGCGTTTGGTAAAACGCCGTAACCTAAACGGCCTGTGCCAGCTTCTCGGCTCGCTCGGCGGCGGCGAGTGCCTCGATGACGGTGCCGAGCTGGTCGCCCAGAAGGACGCCGTTGTAGGTGGAGTTGAAGCCGATACGGTGATCGGTCACGCGGTCCTGGGGCTGGTTGTAGGTACGAATCTTCTCGGAACGGTTGCCGTGGCCGATCTGGCTCTGACGCTCGGCACCAAGCTCGGCCTGCTGCTTCTCGAGCTCCATCTCGTACAGACGGGCGCGCAGCATCTGCATGCAGACCTCGCGGTTCTGAATCTGGGAGCGCTGCTCCTGCGACTGCACCACGGTGTTGGTGGGCAGGTGGGTGATGCGCACGGCAGAGTAGGTGGTGTTAACGCACTGACCGCCAGGGCCGGAAGCACAGTAGGTGTCGATGCGCAGATCGGACTGGTTAATCTGGACGTCGATCTCCTCGGCCTCGGGAAGCACGGCGACGGTAGCCGTGGAAGTCTGGATACGGCCCTGGGACTCGGTCTTGGGGACACGCTGGACGCGGTGCACGCCGGACTCGTACTTCATGACGGAGTAGACGCGGTCGCCCTCGACCTTGAACTCGATGGACTTAAAGCCGCCAGCCTCGCTGGGGCTGGAATCGAGCACCGTGGTCTTCCAACCGCGCGACTCGCAGAAGCGCTGATACATCTTGTACAGATCGCCGGCAAAGATGGCAGCCTCGTCGCCACCGGCGGCGGAGCGAATCTCGACGATGGTGTTCTTGTCGTCGTTGGGATCGCTCGGGATGAGCATGTACTTGATATCTTCCTCGAGCTGCGGGAGCTTTTCCTCGTTCTCGGAGATGTCCATCTGGAGCATCTCCTTCTCGTCCGCATCGCTGGTGTCGCGGAGCATCTCCTTGGCGGCCTCGATGTCATCGAGCGCGCCGATGTACTCACGCGAGGCAGCGATGAGGTCGGACTGGTGTGCGTACTCCTTGTTGAGACGCGTGAACTCCTTGATGTCGGAGGCGACGGCCGGGTCGGAAAGCTTCTTCTCGAGCTCCTCGTAGGCCTTGATGATCTTTTCGAGCTTGTCGCGCATGGCGGGACTCCTTTATGTGCGTGAAGGCGAAAATCGGCAGAGTTAATGGGGCGCGCGGCGCCACTGCGGGGGTAAGCCCAGCTAGAACATGTCGATCTTCAGATACATGCGCATCCCTTCGCGTATGGCGTACATAGTTGCGGTCTAACCCATACATGATAGCGTGCGCAGGCATACCTGCATATAACCCGCACGGAATATGACACAGGGTCAGTCCGCCAACGTAAGGCTCTACTTTAAGAACATGGCCATATATAACGGAAGCGTCACCTTTTTGCCGTCTCGGCCGACGTTACCGTCTATCAGCTTGTACCCAAGGTTCACGTCCTGCCGCTCGAGCATGTCGTTGAGCGATACCGTAGATCCGCGCGAGGCCTTCACCTCAATGGGCACAACGCTCGCGTCGGGCGAGTCGACGAGAAACTCTATTTCCCTATCGCCCTTCTGCGACCGCCAATAACGCAGGGCCACACCCCGCGCCGCAAGCATGCATGCGATCAGGTTTTCGTAGAGGCCGCCCTTCATGGGACCCGCGAGCTTGTTGTTCACCACCGCCTCCAGCATTTCGAAGCCGTACATGGCCATGAGCACGCCCGTATCGGCAGCATAGAGGCGAAACTTCGTCCCGTCTTCATAGGCGGCAAGAGGGAATTGGGCGGCGCTCACCGACTGGCACCGTCGCACCATACCTGCTCCCACGAGCCAATCCACGGACGAGCCAAATTTGCGCGCCGTTCCCCTGTTCTCGACCACGGAATACTGGAACTTCGTATTCTCCTTTGCGAGCTGGCGCGGCAACGATTCAAAGCACGCCCGCGCACGCCCGCGCTCGGGGGCTTGCGCGTACACACTACGCACCATCCTTCACCTGCGGTTTGCAGCTTTTCCGGGTGTAGTTCTGTCTCTTATACACATCTCCGAGCCCACGAGACCGGAGCCTATCTCGTA
>URBB01000177.1 GCA_900545835.1 uncultured Collinsella sp.
TTCGGCAGGCGCCACGGTAGATGGTCGTGCCGTCGCTCGCGTGCGGTGCACTCGCGGCGTGGAGCTCGGCGCGTGTGCAAAAGCAGGGATAGGTGAGGCCGGCGTCTTTCAGCCGGCGCAAGGCGCTCTCGTACAGGTCTAGGCGGTCGTGCTGATAGTAGGGGCCTTCGTCCCACTCCAGCCCCAGCCAGGCCAGGTCGTCAATCAATTGAGCGGCAAGTTCGGGGCGCTTGCAGCGATCGTCCAGGTCCTCAATGCGTAACACGATGCTGCCGCCCTGGCTGCGGGCCGAAAGCCACGCGCGCAGGCAGCTGAACACGTTGCCCAGGTGCATGCGGCCCGAGGGTGACGGGGCAAAACGGCCCACGACAGGCGCGGGGGCGGGGACGAGCTTGCTGTTGGTCGCCGTCGACGTGGCCACGGCGGGCGTTGCTATGTTGCATGCGTTGATATCCATGCGGACGAGTATAGCGCGGGGTGAGGTGAGGGGAGGCGTCGTCGATGCTCGCAAGTTGCCGCGGCCGCGCGTTGCGCGTGCCGGACCACCGGCTCGGCACCTTAATCGTCGTCAATCAATCTAGCCCTCAAACGACAGAAACCCCGGCAGCTCTTCGCAACTGCCGGGGTTTCCGCGGAAAAGGGGGACATGATCCTCGAGCGAACGGCAAAGGGGCAAACCATTTTCGCTCAACTGCTTTATGCCCCTCGCTCGCCGGCTTAATCGGCTCACGCCGCGCCCACACAAAGCCGCTACACCTGTGATGGAGCTATGAAGTGGTATCTATTGCCGGAGCGGGCTATGCCAAGGAGTGTCCCAGATTGCCGGCAGATAAGGAACGTCCCCAGGTGCCGGCCGCGGGCGTAACTTTTGTCCTGTTTAATACTCCGCTGGCCTAGATGCTCGTCATGTGCGCCCGTAAACGTGGGACAATAACGCTGTTGGTACCACAGACAAAGGATGTGCCTATGAACGCCCCCGTTGCCCAGCCCTGTCGGCAGCGCCGCCTGTTTGCGCGGTTCGCTTCCGTCTGCGCACTCGTCGCGCTTGCGTTGTTGCTGCTGCCTGCCGCCGCGCACGCCGACGGCTACTCCATGAGCCAAACCTACATCGGTGCCACGGTCGAGGCCGATGGCTCGCTGACCGTTGTCGAGGGACGCCAGTTCGATTTCGACGATGACATTAACGGCGTGTATTGGGATATCAATACAGGCTCTAACCAGCAAGGCGGCTCGGTGGTCGTCAATGTGCTGAGCGTCGAGGAAGACGACACTGCGTTTAACAAGGTCGACAGCGCAAATAAAGGCGACGACGGCGTTTACACGGTGGAACAGTCCGACGACGGCGTAAAGATTAAGGTGTTCAGCCCTCACGAGAGCGGCGACAGCGCAATCTACTACGTGAGTTATTCCATGACCGGTGCGGTTATGAACTGGGCCGATACCGCCGAGCTCTACTGGAAATTCGTCGGCGACGGCTGGTCGGCGGATTCCGATGACGTCGAGATGGAAGTCTACTTTGCAAATGCCGCTGCCGGGACGGCTGCCGTCAAGGGCGATAACTTCCGCGCATGGGGCCACGGCCCACTGACGGGCGACGTGTCGCTCGATGCGGACGAGCCCATGGTCACCTATACCATTCCCTGCGTGCATGAGGGCGAATTCGCCGAGGCACGCATCGCCTTCCCCAGCGACTGGGTGCCGCAGCTTGCCGTCTCGGGCGAAAAGCGCATGTCGACGATTCTGAGCGAAGAGAAGGAATGGGCCGACGAGGCCAACGCTCGCCGTGAGCACGCGCGTGCGGTTGCCGGCGCGATTGCCGTGGTGTGTGTTGTCGTGGCGGTTGCCTATACCGGTGTGATCGTGATGCTTAAGCTGCGCAGGCCCAAGCCCAAGCCGCTCTTCCAGGACGAGTACTTCCGCGATGTGCCCTCGGCCGACCATCCCGCGGTGCTTGCAGCTCTTATGAGCTGGAACGACGTGCCCGATCAGGCATATATCGCCACGCTTATGACTGTCTCTTATACACATCTGACGCTGCCGAC